>NZ_WKDB01000080.1:0-26305 GCF_021606215.1 Pseudomonas sp. PA-5-4B
GCTTTTGCACGTAGTCACTGCGGTAGTCGGCCTGGAAGGGCAACTGGCCGCCGAACTGTTGCTCGGTGTAGCGCTTGAACACCGGGAAATACAGCTCGTTCTTGAAGCTCAGCACCAAGGGTTTGTCATTGGCGATCAACTCGCCGCCCAGGGTCAGGATAAACAGGCCGATAAACAGCCACAGCGACCACCAGCCACGGCGGTTCTTCTTGAAGCGCTCGAAACGCCGACGGGCCACCGGAGACAGATTAAGCATCAGGCGTTCCTCGCGGCGAAGTCGATACGCGGGTCCACCAGGGTGTAGCAGAGGTCACCGATGAGTTTTATCAAGAGCCCGAACAGGGTGAAGATAAACAACGAGCCAAAGACCACCGGGTAGTCGCGGGATACGGCGGCTTCGTAGCTCATGCGGCCCAGGCCATCGAGGGAAAAGATCACTTCGATCAACAGGGAACCGGCAAAAAACACGCTGATAAATGCCTGGGGAATCCCCGAGATCACCAGCAGCATGGCGTTGCGAAACACATGGCCGTAGAGCACCCGGCGTTCACTCAAGCCCTTGGCACGGGCGGTGACCACGTATTGGCGCGTGATTTCATTCAGGAATGAGTTTTTGGTGAGGATGGTCAGCGTCGCGAACCCGCCGATCACCAACGAGGTGACGGGCAACACCAGGTGCCAGAAGTAGTCGGCAATTTTGCCGATTGTGCTGAGTTCGTCGAAGTTCTCCGAGACCAGCCCGCGCACCGGGAACCAGTTCAGCGAGGTGCCACCGGCGAACAGCACGATCAGGAACATCGCAAACAGGAAGGCCGGCATCGCATAGCCGATGACAATCGCGGTGCTGCTCCACACGTCAAAGCTGCTGCCGTGGCGCACGGCCTTGCGAATCCCCAAGGGGATCGACACCAGATAGGTGATCAAGGTGGCCCATAAACCGAGGGAAATGGTCACCGGCATTTTTTCCAGGATCAGGTCGATCACGCTTTTGCCGCGAAAGAAGCTGTTACCGAAATCCAGTTGGGCGTAGTTCTTGAGCATCAGCCACAGACGTTCCGGCGCGGGCTTGTCGAAGCCGTATTGCTTTTCGATGTCCTTGATCAATTTGGGGTCCAGGCCACGGCTGGCGCGCGAGCCGTTGACGGCTTCGCCACCACCACCGCCGATGCCGCCGCCACCGATGCCCTGCAGGTGGGCAATGGCTTGTTCAACCGGGCCGCCGGGCGCGGCCTGCACGATCACGAAATTGACCAGCAGGATGATCACCAGCGTGGGGATAATCAGCAGCAGGCGCCGCACGATATAGGCAAACATCAGCGCGTTCCTCCGCGTTTTTTCAACTCGGCGTTCATTTGCTCATTCGTCAGTGGTGTGGAGCTGATTTCCCACCAGGTTTCCAGCGCTTCGTCGTTCTTGGCCTCGATGGCTGGACGACCAAAGCGGTTCCACCACGCGGCCGAGGTGCCCGGTGGGTAGTAGTTGGGGATCCACAGGTAATTCCATTGCAGCACGCGGTCCAGGGCATGGGCATAGGTGAGCATCTGCGCCTGGGTGTTGGCTTTGACCAGCCCGCTGATCAGGGTATCGACGGCGGGGTCTTTGAGCACCATGTAGTTGTTCGCACCAGGGTCGTAGGCGGCCTGCGAGCCGAAGTAGTTGTACAGCTCCATGCCTGGCGACGTGGTGACCGGGAAGCCGATGACGATCATGTCGTAGTCGCGGGCCATGATGCGGTTGACGTACTGGGACGAGTCTATGCGGCGGATATTCAGGGTGATGCCGATCTGCGCCAGGTTGCGCTTGTACGGCAGCAACAGGCGCTCAAGGCCGGCCTGGGCATTGAGGAAGGTGAACTCCAGTGGCTCGCCGTCGGCGTTGACCAGCTTGTCGCCCTTGGGTGTCCAGCCGGCGGCTTCCAGCAGTGCCAGGGCTTGCAGCTGTTTGTCACGGATCATGCCGCTGCCGTCGGTGACCGGCGCCTTGAACACCTGGGTGAACACTTCGTCCGGCACCTGGCCGCGCAGTGGCTCAAGAATCGCCAGTTCCTCTGGGGTCGGCGGTTGGCTTGCAGCCAGCGGGCTGTTGGAGAAGAAGCTCTGCTGGCGGATGTACATATTGCGCATCATCTGCCGGTTGGCCCATTCGAAGTCCCACAGCATCGCCAGCGCCTGGCGCACGCGGCGGTCCTTGAACATCGGTTTTTGCACGTTGAACACGTAGCCCTGGGCCGGTTGCGGCATCTCCTTGGCCAAGTGCGCACGTTGCAGGCGGCCATCGTCGAGGGCCGGGCCGTTGTAGCCGATGGAGTAGCCCGTAGCGGAGAACTCGCGGTTGAAGTCATAGGCGCCGCCACGCAGCACCTGTCGGGCCACCTCGGTGTCGCCGAAGTACTCCAGGCTCAAGTGGTCGAAGTTGTACAGGCCCCGGCTGACGGGCAAGTCCTTGCCCCACCAGTCGGGGTCGCGGGTGAAAGTGATGGTGCTGCCGGAGTCGATTTTGCTGATTTTGTACGGGCCGCTGCCCAGCGGCGCTTCGTAGCCGCCACCGTTGGCGAAGTCGCGGGTTTTCCACCAATGCTCGGGGAATACCGGCAGGGTGGCGATATCCAGAGGCAGGGTGCGGTTTTCATTGCTGGAAAAGTCGAAGCGCACCTGGCGCTCGCCTTCGACTTCGACGTGTTTGACGTCGGCGAACAGGGTGCGAAAGCGCAGGCTGCCTTGGGTCATCAGCAGGTCGAAGCTGTAGCGTACATCTTCGGCGGTGATCGGCGTGCCATCGGCAAAGCGTGCCTTGGGGTTGAGGTAGAAGCGCAGCGACAGGCCGTCGTCGGCGCGTTCCATTTTTTCAGCGACCAGGCCGTAAACGGTGTAGGGCTCATCCAGGGAGCGCTGGGCCAGCGGGGCGTAGAGCCAGCCGTCGACCTGGGAGACGCCGATGCCTTTGTCTATGTACGGCAATACATGGTCGAAGCGCCCGATTTCGATGGCTGAGCGTCGCAGGCTGCCGCCTTTGGGCGCGTTGGGGTTGGCGTAGTCGAAATGGGTGAAGCCGGTGGGGTACTTGGCCGGTTCGCCGTAGACCGTGAGGTAGGTTTGCGGGGCCGCGATCACGGCGGTGCTGGCCAGTAGCAGGGCCAGGGTGGAGCTGAAGAGTTTTGTGGAAAAAACCAATCGCATTATCAGCCTTGAGCGCCGGGTGAACAGTAATAGGGATTTGTACGTTAACGGCTTATGGGTTGCCAGTCACTTGATGCACAACGGCCCACCAAAAGGCGGGCCGTTGTTTATAGCATCAGCGCGTACGGGATCAGTCCTGGCGGCTGGTGACTTCCAGCAGGTGGTAGCCGAACTGGGTTTTTACCGGGCCTTGCACGGTGTTGACGGGGGCGCTGAAGACAACGGTGTCGAATTCCTTGACCATCTGGCCTGGGCCGAACGAACCCAGGTTGCCACCGTCGCGGCTGGATGGGCAGCTGGAGTTGGCTTTGGCGATTTCTGCGAAATCGGCGCCGCCTTCGATCTGGGCCTTGAGTTCGTTGCACTTGTCTTCGGTGGAAACGAGGATGTGGCGGGCGGTGGCTTTGGCCATGGGGGTAACTCCTTGAAGTAAAAAGGGTGAGCCTACCGGATTCAGGTGGTTTTTTGTTGGCAAAGTTCCATCTTGTGGTGGGTTGGGTTGATTGAGTACATATCCGTTGCTGCGGTAACGGCCACTTAGGGTTCCGCCCTTACGGCGGGTCACTTTTGGCACGCCCTGCAAAAGTGACCCGCTGTAAGAGCGGAACCATAGGCCGCCGTTACCTAAATAACGGATATGTACACGATCAAACCACAACAGCAGGCACCAAAAACGCAGCTTCCAACAACTGCCGCGTATAAGCATGCTGCGGATCCGCAAAGATCCCCGCCGCGTCCCCCTGTTCCACCACCTGCCCATGCTTGACCACCATCAACTGGTGACTCAAGGCCTTCACCACCGCCAAATCATGGCTGATAAACAGGTACGTCAGGTTGTACTTGGCCTGCAGCCCCCGCAATAATTCCACCACTTGCCGCTGCACCGTGCGGTCCAGCGCGGACGTCGGTTCATCGAGCAGTATCAAGCGGGGCTTGAGCACCAAGGCACGGGCGATGGCGATGCGTTGACGTTGCCCGCCGGAAAACTCATGGGGGTAACGATGCCGCGACTCCGGGTCCAGGCCCACTTCCTTGAGCGCTGCAACAATCGCCAGTTCCTGCTCGGCCGGCGTGCCCATTTTGTGGATACGCAAGCCTTCGCCAACAATCTCGCTCACACACATTCGCGGGCTCAAGCTGCCGAACGGGTCTTGAAACCCCACCTGCATCCCCCGCCGTAGCGGGCGCACCTGTTGCTGAGTCAAGCGGTCAAGCTGCTGGCCTTCAAAGCGAATCCCGCCTTTGCTGGCAATCAAGCGCAAAATCGCCAGGCCCAGGGTGGACTTGCCCGAGCCGCTTTCACCGACGATGCCCAGCGTCTGGCCCTGGGGCAGGCTGAAGTTGATGCCGTCCACCGCCTTGACGTAATCGACGGTGTTGCGCAAAAAGCCCTTTTTGATCGGGAACCAGACCTTCAGGTCGTCGACTTCCAGGAGTGGCGGCCCGACCTCGTTACTGGCTGGCCCACCGCTGGGCTCCGCCGCCAGCAGTTCCTGGGTGTAAGGGTGCTGGGGCGACTGAAACAGCGTCTCGCAATCAGCCTGTTCAACGATGCAACCCTGCTGCATCACACACACACGATGGGCGATGCGCCGCACCAGGTTCAAGTCATGGCTGATCAGCAGCAATGCCATGCCCAGCCGGGCCTGCAGCTCTTTGAGCAGTTCCAGGATCTTCAATTGCACGGTGACGTCGAGGGCCGTGGTCGGTTCGTCGGCGATCAGCAGTTCGGGCTCGTTGGCCAGGGCCATGGCGATCATCACCCGCTGGCGCTGGCCGCCGGACAGTTCGTGGGGCAGGGCTTTGAGGCGCTTGTGCGGCTCGGGGATGCCCACCAGTTCAAGCAGTTCCAGGGTGCGCCGGGTCGCGACTTTACCGGTCAGGCCTTTGTGCAGGCCGAGCACTTCGTTGATCTGCTTCTCGATCGAATGCAGTGGGTTCAACGAGGTCATTGGCTCCTGGAAGATCATCGCAATGCGGTTGCCGCGAATATGCCGGATGGTTTTCTCTTTGAGGGTCAGCAGATCATGCCCGGAATAGCTGATGGTGCCGGCCGGGTGCCGCGCCAGCGGGTAGGGCAACAGGCGCAGGATCGAGTGGGCGGTCACCGATTTGCCCGAGCCACTTTCGCCGACCAGCGCCAGGGTTTCGCCGCGCTTGATATCGAAGCTGACATTGTTGACCACGCGATGGTGATGCTCGCCGGTGACGAACTCGACGCAGAGGTCGCGGACTTCGATCAGATTGTCCTGATTCATCTCATTTCCTCGGGTCGAAGGCATCGCGAGCGGACTCGCCGATAAACACCAGCAAACTCAACATGATCGCCAACACGGCAAACGCACTCATGCCCAGCCACGGCGCTTGCAGGTTGGATTTGCCCTGGGCCACCAGTTCGCCCAGGGACGGCGAACCGGCCGGCAGGCCGAAACCGAGAAAATCCAGGGCGGTGAGGGTGCCAATGGCACCGGTGAGGATGAACGGCATGAACGTCATGGTCGAGACCATGGCATTGGGCAGGATATGCCGGAACATGATCGCGCCGTTCTGCATGCCCAGCGCTCGGGCGGCACGCACATATTCCAGGTTGCGCCCGCGCAGGAACTCGGCGCGCACCACGTCCACCAGGCTCATCCACGAAAACAGCAACATGATGCCCAGCAGCCACCAGAAGTTGGGCTGCACAAAGCTGGCGAGGATGATCAGCAGGTACAGCACCGGCAAACCCGACCAGATCTCCAGGAAACGCTGGCCGGCCAGGTCGACCCAGCCGCCATAGAAGCCCTGCAAGGCGCCGGCGATGACGCCGATGATCGAGCTGAGCACGGTCAGCGTCAGGGCAAACAGCACCGACACACGAAAGCCGTAGATCACTCGCGCCAGCACATCGCGGCCCTGGTCGTCGGTGCCCAGCAGGTTCACCGAAGACGGCGGCGCTGGCGCGGGTACTTTCAGGTCGTAGTTGATGCTCTGGTAGCTGAACGGGATGGGCGCCCACAGCGTCCAGGCGTCCTTGGCCTTGAGCAGTTCCTGGATATACGGGCTTTTGTAGTTGGCCTCCAGCGGGAATTCGCCGCCAAACGTGGTCTCCGGGTAGCGTTTAAGCGCCGGGAAATACCAGCCACCGTCGTAATGGACTGCCAGCGGTTTATCGTTGGCGATCAACTCGGCGCCCAGGCTGAGCACGAACAGAATCAGGAACAGCCACAGCGACCACCAGCCACGTTTGTTGGCTTTGAAACGCTCGAACCGGCGGCGATTGAGGGGGGACAGGTTCATCTCAATGCTCCCGGCTGGCAAAGTCGATACGCGGATCGACCAGGGTGTAGGTGAGGTCGCCGATCAGCTTCACGATCAGCCCCAGCAAGGTGAAGATAAACAGCGTGCCGAACACCACCGGATAATCGCGGTTGATCGCCGCTTCAAAGCTCATCAGGCCCAGGCCATCGAGGGAAAAGATCACCTCGACCAACAGCGAACCGGTGAAGAAAATCCCGATAAATGCCGAGGGGAAACCGGCAATCACCAGCAGCATGGCATTACGAAACACATGGCCGTAGAGCACGCGGTGGTTGGTCAGGCCTTTGGCTTTGGCGGTGACCACGTACTGTTTGTTGATTTCGTCGAGGAAGCTGTTTTTGGTCAGCAGGGTCATGGTCGCGAAGTTGCCGATGACCAGCGCGGTGACGGGCAGGGCCAGGTGCCAGAAATAGTCGAGAATCTTGCCGCCTAAGCTTAGTTCTTCGAAGTTGTTGGAGGTCAGCCCGCGCAAGGGGAACCAGTCCAGGTAACTGCCGCCGGCAAACACCACGATCAGCAAAATCGCGAACAAAAACGCCGGGATGGCATAGCCGACGATGATTGCCGAGCTGGTCCACACGTCAAAGTGGCTGCCGTGCCGGGTAGCCTTGGCGATACCGAGCGGGATCGACACCAGGTACATGATCAGCGTGCTCCATAACCCGAGGGAGATGGACACCGGCATCTTTTCCTTGATCAGGTCGATGACCTTGGCGTCGCGAAAGAAGCTGTCGCCAAAATCCAGCCGTGCGTAGTTCTTGACCATGATCCACAAGCGTTCCGGCGCCGACTTGTCGAAGCCGTACATCTTTTCGATTTCCTTGATCAGCGCCGGGTCCAGGCCCTGGGCGCCGCGGTAGCTGGAGCCGGCCACCGAGACCTCGGCGCCGCCACCGGCAATGCGGCTGGTGGCGCCGTCGAACCCTTCGAGTTTGGCGATCATCTGCTCCACCGGGCCACCGGGGGCGGCCTGGATGATGATGAAGTTGATCAGCAGGATCCCGAACAGCGTGGGGATGATCAGCAACAGGCGGCGAACAATATAGGCCAGCATTTAATCGCCTCCGCTCGCCGGATCGGCGCTCTTGACAGTGTCGACGGCAGGTTTGACTTCAGGTTTGGCCCACCAGGTGGCCGTGCCGACGTCGTAGCGTGGCGGGACTTTGGGGTGACCCAAGTGATCCCAGTACGCCACGCGGTAAGTCTTGATGTGCCAGTTGGGGATCACGTAGTAGCCAAACTGCAAGACCCGATCCAGCGCCTTGGCGTGGTCGACCAGGCTTTGGCGCGAGTCGGCGTTGATCAGTTCTTCGACGAGTTGGTCGACCACCGGATCCTTGAGACCCATGTAGTTGCGGCTGCCGGATTTGTCGGCGGCGGCGGACGACCAGAATTCGCGCTGCTCGTTACCCGGCGAGGTGGACTGCGGGAAGCTGCCCACCAGCATGTCGAAGTCCCGCGAACGTAGGCGGTTGATGTACTGCGAAACGTCAACGCGGCGGATCACCAGGTTGATTCCGAGGTCGGCCAGGTTGCGCTTGAATGGCAGCAATACCCGCTCAAACTCGGTCTGGGCAAGCAGGAATTCGATGGTCACCGGTTTGCCGGTGGTGTCGACCATTTTGTCGTCGACGATCTTCCAGCCAGCCTCCTGCAACAGCTGGTAAGCCTCACGCTGCTGGGTGCGGATCATGCCGCTGCCGTCGGTCTTGGCCGGCTCGAAGGCTTGGGTGAAGACTTCGGCAGGGATCTTGTCGCGAAACGGCGCCAGGATGGCGGTTTCCGCCGGGCCGGGCAGGCCGGTGGCGGCCATTTCCGAGTTTTCGAAGTAGCTGCGGGTGCGGGTGTAGGCGCCATTGAACAGCTGTTTGTTGCTCCACTCGAAATCCAGCAGCAGGCTGATGGCCTTGCGTACCCGCACATCCTGGAACATCGGCTTGCGCGTATTGAACACAAACCCTTGCATGCCGGTGGGATTGCCGTTGGGAATTTCTTCCTTGATCAACCGACCCTGGGCCACGGCCGGAATGTTGTAGGCGTTGGCCCAGTTCTTGGCGCTGAACTCCAGCCAATAGTCGAACTGCCCGGCTTTCAAGGCTTCCAGGGCCACGGTGCTGTCACGGTAGTAGTCGGTGATGCGGTTGTCGAAGTTGTAGAAGCCCTGGGTTACCGGCAGGTCCTTGGCCCAGTAATCCTTGATCCGCTCATAGCGCACCATGCGCCCGGGTTTGACCTCGGCAACCTTGTACGGGCCACTGCCCAGCGGTATTTCCAGGTTGCCCTTGGCAAAGTCGCGCGTTGCCCACCAATGCTTGGGCAATACCGGCAGTTGGCCGAGGATCAACGGTAATTCACGGTTATTGGTGCGCTTGAACTTGAACAGCACACGCAGCGGGTCTTCGGCGACCACTTCGTCGACGTCGGCGTAGTAGTTGCGGTAGAGCGGCGAACCGTCCTTGATCAGCGCCTGGAAGGTGAACACCACGTCTTCGGCCCGGATCGGATGGCCATCATGGAAGCGCGCTTCGGGGCGCAGGTAGAAGCGCACCCAGCTGTTGTCCGGAGCCTTTTCGATCTTGCCGGCCACCAGGCCGTATTCGGTGACGGGCTCGTCCAGGCTTTGCATGGCCAGGGTGTCGTAGATCAGCGGCAGGTTGTCTGCGGGCACGCCCTTGCTGATGTAGGGGTTGAGGCTGTCGAAGCCGCCCATGCTCGATTCACGGAAGGTGCCGCCCTTGGGCGCGTCGGGGTTTACATAGTCGAAATGCTTGAAGTCGGCGGGGTACTTGGGTGGCTCGCTGTACAGGGTCAGCGCATGTTGCGGCGCGGCATTGGCTGCGCCGCACGCTAACAAGGCGCCAAACAGGGCGGTGCGCAAGGTCATCATTGGGCTTTCTCCGAAGCTTTCAGCCACCACGCGCTCAAACCCAGGCTATAGGGCGGCGTGGTGACAAAGGCGAACCGGTTGCGGTACGCCAAGCGATGATAGTTGAGGTACCAGTTGGGAATACTGTAGTGCTGCCACAGCAGCACCCGGTCGAGGGCGCGGCCGGCGGCCAATTGTTCTTCGCGGGTCTGCGCCGCCAGCAGTTGGTCGAGCAGGTGGTCTACCACCGGGTTGGCGATGCCGGCGTAGTTTTTGCTGCCCTTGATGGCCGCCTGGCTGGAGTGGAAGTACTGCCACTGCTCAAGGCCCGGGCTCAAGGTCTGGTTGAGGGTGATCAGGATCATGTCGTAGTCGAACTGATCCAGGCGCTGCTTGTATTGCGCCCGGTCAACCGTGCGCAGGCGCGCGTCGATGCCGATACTTTTGAGGTTTTCGACGTAGGGCTGCAGGATGCGTTCAAGGTTCGGGTTGACCAGCAGAATCTCGAAGCGCAGCGGTTGGCCCTTGCTGTCGAGCAGGCGCTGGTCTGAGAGTTTCCAGCCCGCTTCGCCGAGCAAGGCCAGGGCGCGGCGCAACGTCTCGCGCGGGATGCCGCGGCCGTCGGTCTGCGGCAGGCTGAAGGCTTGAGTGAACAGGTTGGGCGGCAACTGGTCGCGGTAGGGCGAGAGCATCAGCCATTCATGCCCCACTGGCACGCCGGTCGCAGAAAACTCACTGTTGGGGTAGTAACTGAGCGTGCGTTTATAGGCGCTGCTGAACAGGGTGCGGTTGGTCCATTCAAAATCGAACATCAACCCCAGGGCTTCACGCACTTTGGTCTGGCTGAAGATCGGCCGCCGCGTGTTCATGAACAAGCCCTGGCTCTGGGTCGGGATCTGGTGGGCGATCTGCGCCTTGATCACGTCGCCGCGGTTGACCGCGGGGAAGTTGTAGCCAGTGGC
Organism: Pseudomonas sp. PA-5-4B; assembly: GCF_021606215.1. Lineage (NCBI taxonomy): Bacteria > Pseudomonadati > Pseudomonadota > Gammaproteobacteria > Pseudomonadales > Pseudomonadaceae > Pseudomonas > Pseudomonas sp. PA-5-4B. The sequence goes on from NZ_WKDB01000080.1 coordinate 10,305, forward strand.
CCAGTTCTTGGCCTGGTGTTCGATATAGAGGTCGAATTCACCGGCCTTGAAGGCTTCGAAGGCCACGTCGCTGTCGCGGTAGAACTCCACTTCGACCTTGTCGTAGTTGTAGAACCCCTGGTTGACCGGCAGGTCTTTGCCCCAGTAATCCTTGACCCGCTCGAACACCAGCTGGCGGCCCGGGGTGACCTTGGTGATGCGATACGGCCCGCTGCCCAAAGGCGGCTCGAAGGTGGTGGCCTTGAAGTCGCGGTTCTTCCAGTAATGCTGGGGCAGAACCGGCAGTTCGCCCAGGCGCAGGATCAGCAGTGGGTTGCCGGCGCGTTTGAACACAAAACGGATGCGATGGCGGTTGAGAATGTCGACCCGCGCCACTTCCTGCAGGTTGGTGCGGTACTGCGGGTGGCCTTCGGTGAGCAGGGTGCGATAGGAAAATGCCACGTCATAAGCGGTGATCGGCTTGCCATCATGGAAGCGCGCTTCCGGGCGCAGGTTAAACACCACCCAACTGCGGTCCTCGCTGTACTCCACCGATTGGGCAATCAGCCCGTAGCTGGAGGTGGGCTCGTCACCGGACGGCGCGTACTGGCCGGTGCCGACCATCAGCGGCTCGTTCAGCTCGTTGACGCCGTATTGCAGGAAATTGGGCGTGGAAACCGGGCTGGTGCCCTTGAAGGTGTAGGGGTTGAGGGTGTCGAAGGTGCCAAATGCCATGACCCGCAATGTCCCGCCTTTGGGCGCTGCAGGGTTTACCCAGTCGAAGTGGGTGAATTTGGCCGGGTACTTGAGTGTGCCGAACTGCGTGTAACCGTGGCTCTCGGTAATCGTCGCGTTCGCAGCAAAGCTCAAGGCCAGACTTATTAGTAGAAGGAGGGGACGCTTCAAGTCAGAGATCCGATCCAGGCGGCTTGGGCTTTATGATCGGTACAGTAACAGCTTGTTCCGGTTGGAAAAAGGTCGCTGAAAACACTGGGGTCAGGGTTGGGAAGGTATCGGATTGGGTGAAGATCAAATGTGGGAGTTGGCTTGCCTGCGATAGTATCAACTCGGTGTGCCTGACACACCGAGGTGTTTGCATCGCAGGCAAGCCAGCTCCCACACAAGCCAGTCCCCACGGGACTTTATCTAGGCCCGGAAACCACCAGCATCTGGCCTGGCTTGAGTGCCTGGCCAGTACGCGGGTTCCAACGCTTGAGATGTTGCATCTCGACGTTGAAGCGCTTGGCGACGATGTACAGCGAGTCACCTTTCTTGACCTTGTACTGCACCGGTTTCTTGCTGCTGGCCACCAGTTTGCGGGTGTCCTGCATCACCAGGGTCTGGCCGACCTTTAGGGCCTGGCCATTGAGTTTGTTCCAGCGCTGCAGGTCATGTACATCGACCTTGTTCGCCTTGGCGATCAGCGTGAGGTTGTCGCCACTGCGGACCTTGTAGTTGCGGGTACGCCCGGCCACCCGTGTGCTCTCAACTTCGTCGAACACCTGCTTTTTCGGGCGCATCGCCAGCAATTCTTCGGGCTTCATCGTCGAAAGGGTGCTGGTGAGCAACTGCGCCTTGGAGCTTGGCACGAGCAAATGCTGCGGGCCGTCCAGGGTGGTGCGTTGTTTCAGGGCCGGGTTGAGCTGGAACAGTTCGTCTTCGTCGATCTCGGCCAGCGCGGCAACCCGGGACAGGTCCATGCTTTGCTTGACTTCAACCACTTCGAAGTACGGCGTGTTGGCAATCGGGCTCAGGTTGACGCCATAGGCCTCGGGGGCCAGCACCACTTGGGACAGCGCCAGGAACTTGGGCACGTAGTCCTTGGTTTCCTGGGGCAGGGGCAGGTTCCAGTAGTCGGTGGGCAGGCCGAGCTTTTCGTTGCGCTCGATGGCCCGGCTGACCGTGCCTTCGCCGGCGTTGTAGGCCGCCAGGGCCAGCAGCCAGTCGCCGTTGAACATGTCATGCAGACGCGTCAGATAGTCCAGGGCGGCGGTGGTGGAGGCGGTGATATCGCGGCGGCCGTCGTAGGCGCGGGTCTGGCGCAGGTTGAAGTAGCGCCCGGTGGAGGGGATGAACTGCCACAGGCCGACCGCATCGCTGCGCGAATAGGCCATCGGGTTGTAGGCACTTTCGATCACTGGCAGCAGCGCCAGCTCCAGGGGCATGTTGCGTTCTTCAAGGCGTTCGACGATGTAATGAATGTAGAGGCTGCCGCGTTCTCCGGCGTTCTCTAAAAAGGACGGGTTGCTGGCGAACCACAAGCGTTGTTGCTCGATGCGCGGGTTCACACCCAGGCCGTCCTGCAATTGAAAGCCCCGGCGCATGCGTTCCCAGACATCCTGGGGCACTTCGGGGCTAGGCTTCTCTGAGAGCCAAATAGGTTTTTGCTTGATCTTGGCAGCAAGATTGGGTTTGGGTTGCACGGTGGATTGTGCAGCGAAATTGGTCGATTGGCAGCCCGCCAGAGTCGCGGAAACGGCCACCGCCACGGCTTGAGCCAGGCGGGTCAATGCGTCTGAAGAAATGGATTTACGAATAGATGACGACATTGGCTGGAAGTAAGTTCCGGGCAAAAATGTCGGGCGATTCTAGAAAGCGCTTTGGTTCCGGTCAACCATTCAGAAATTCCGTATCAGATTGCATCCGCTTAGAACTTATCTTTCCAAGCCCTCAAGCTAGCAAACACCTCGGCCCCAGTGCGGTTGTCGCGACCGTTCCGTTCGTCCGCTTTTTGTTTAACGGATGTTTCGGCGGTACGCAGGAAAGGGTTAGTACGTTTTTCCAGGGCCAGGTTGGAGGGAAGTGTCATTTCACCACGGGCGCGCAATTGCTTGACGGTCTCGACGCGTTCGGCGATATCGGCATTGTCCGGTTCCACGGCGTGGGCAAATTTGAGGTTACTTTGCGTGTACTCATGGGTGCAGTACACCAGCGTGTCGGCGGGCAGGGCGGCCAGGCGCGCTAGCGAGGCGTGCATTTGTTCCGGGGTGCCTTCGAACAGGCGCCCGCAGCCGGCGGCAAACAGGGTATCGCCACAAAACAGCACGCCCTGGTGGTAATAGGCGATATGGCCGAGGGTGTGGCCGGGCACGCTATAAACGTCGAAGTCCCAGCCGAGCGCGTTGATGCGCGCGTTATCGTGCAGGGCCACGTCCCGCGCCGGGATCTTTTCGTTCGCCGGGCCGTAAACCTTGGCGCCGGTTTCATGTTTGAGCCGTTCGACGCCGCCGACATGATCATGGTGGTGGTGGGTGATCAGGATGTCGCTGAGCCTGTACCCAGGGTTTTGCTTGAGCCAGGCCAGCACCGGCGCGGCATCGCCGGGGTCGACCACGGCGCAGCGTAGGGTATCAGGGTCTTGTAACAACCAGATGTAGTTATCGGTGAAGGCGGGCAGGGCACTGATCTGTATCATTCTTCGATTCGCCAAGCTGAACACTTTGGTGCATCTTAGAACGTCTAGGCGAATTGGAGAATGCAATGACTGATAAAGCGTTCGCCCAGGCCGATCCTGAATGGCTGGCCCTGATCAGCGCAGCCCGTGATTGGCTGTCCGGGCCGATCGGGCAATTTTTGCTGGACGAAGAGCGGCGCATGCTCGAAGACGAGCTGGGCCGGTTCTTTGGTGGCTACCTGGTGCACTACGGCCCGTCGGCCCAGACGCCGCCCGCTGCGCCGCAGGTGCAACGCAATGTGCGCCTGGGCGCGCCGTTGCCTGGGGTCGAGATTGTGTGCGAGGAACAGGCCTGGCCGCTGAGCGAACATGCCGCCGATGTAGTGGTGCTGCAGCACGGCCTGGATTTCTGCCTGTCGCCCCACGGTTTGCTGCGCGAGGCCGCCAGCAGCGTGCGCCCAGGTGGCCATTTGCTGATCATCGGCATCAACCCCTGGAGCAGTTGGGGCCTGCGCCATGTGTTCGCCCATGACGGCCTGCGCCAGGCGCGCTGCATCGCGCCGTCGCGGGTGGGCGACTGGTTGAACCTGCTGGGCTTCGCGCTGGAGAAACGCCGCTTCGGGTGCTATCGTCCGCCGCTTGCGTCTGCCAAGTGGCAAGGACGGCTGGCCGGCTGGGAGCGCCGGGCGGGTGCCTGGCAACTGTCGGGCGGTGGCTTCTATTTATTGGTCGCGCGCAAGATCGTGGTCGGGCTGCGGCCGGTGCGGCAGGTCGCGCGTCAGCCCATGGGCAAGCTGGTGCCGATGCCGATGGCCAAGGTCAACCGCAAGCAGAGCGAACCGTAACCCCTCTTTTTGATTGAAGACCGAGCAACTGATGACCGATACCGTAGAACTCTTCACCGATGGCGCCTGCAAGGGCAACCCTGGCCCCGGCGGATGGGGCGCGTTGCTGGTGTGCAAAGGTGTGGAGAAGGAACTGTGGGGCGGCGAAGCCAACACCACCAACAACCGCATGGAGCTGATGGGCGCCATTCGCGGCCTGGAAGAACTCAAGCGTCGCTGTGACGTGCTGTTGGTGACCGACTCGCAATACGTGATGAAGGGCATCAACGAGTGGATGGTCAACTGGAAGAAGCGCGGCTGGAAAACCGCGGCCAAAGAGCCGGTAAAGAATGCCGACCTGTGGCAACTCCTCGATGAGCAATGCAACCGCCATGACATCACCTGGAAATGGGTACGCGGCCACATCGGCCACCCGGGCAACGAGCGCGCCGATCAATTGGCCAACCGTGGCGTGGATGAAGTTCGGGGCTACAAACAGAGCTGAGCCGGCTGACGTGTTAACATCGCGCCCCTTGATTCACACCACACTGCACACCACCGTTGAGAGCTGAACCCTGATGGCCATCCGATCTGTTGTACTCGATACCGAAACCACCGGCATGCCGGTGACCGATGGTCACCGGATCATTGAAATCGGCTGTGTCGAATTGATGGGTCGCCGCCTCACCGGGCGTCACTTTCACGTCTACCTGCAACCGGATCGTGACAGTGACGAGGGCGCAATTGGCGTCCACGGTATTACGGATGAATTCCTCAAGGGCAAGCCGCGCTTTGCTGAAGTGGCTGACGAGTTTTTCGAGTTCATCAACGGCGCTCAACTGATCATCCATAACGCGGCGTTCGACGTCGGGTTCATCAATAACGAGTTTGCCTTGATGGGGCAGACCGAGCGTGCGGATATCTCCCAGCACTGCTCGATTCTCGATACCTTGATGATGGCCCGTGAGCGTCACCCCGGCCAGCGCAACAGCCTGGATGCGTTGTGCAAACGTTATGGGGTTGATAACTCTGGCCGTGAATTGCACGGCGCCTTGCTCGATTCCGAGATTCTCGCCGACGTTTACCTGACCATGACCGGCGGGCAGACCAGCCTGTCCCTGGCCGGTAATGCTTCCGATGGCAGCGGCTCGGCGGAAGGTTCGGGCAACCGTCCTTCGGAAATCCGCCGTTTGGCGGCGGATCGCAAGCCGACCACCATCATCCGTGCCAGCGAGCAGGATCTGGCTGAGCATGCGGCGCGCCTGGAAGCGATTGCCAAGTCGGCGGGCGCGCCGGCGTTGTGGTCGCAACTGACTCAGCAATAATCACGGCTGAACACGATTAAAAAATGTGGGAGCTGGCTTGCCTGTGTTGGCATCAACTCGGTGTGCCTGAAGTACCGAGGTGCCTGCATCGCAGGCAAGCCAGCTCCCACAGTAGATTTGCGTCGTCTGTAAAATCTTCATTCGCCACATCCCCTCCCAGCTTCTACCCTGAGTGCATAGCCCTCAGGACTCAAAGCACTCATGTACAAAGACCTGAAGTTCCCTGTTCTTATCGTGCACCGTGACATCAAGGCCGACACCGTTGCCGGTGATCGGGTCAGAGGCATCGCCAGGGAGTTGGAACAAGAGGGCTTCAGTATTTTTTCTGCGGTGGATTACGCCGAAGGCCGATTGGTGGCTTCTACCCATCATGGCCTGGCGTGCATGTTGATTGCCGCCGAGGGCGCTGGCGAAAACACCCACCTGCTGCAAAACATGGTCGAGCTGATTCGCCTGGCGCGGGTGAGGGCGCCCAACCTGCCGATCTTTGCCCTGGGCGAGCAGGTCACCCTGGAAAACGCGCCGGCCGATGCCATGAGCGAGCTCAACCAACTGCGCGGCATTCTGTACCTGTTCGAAGACACCGTGCCGTTTCTGGCCCGCCAAGTGGCTCGCGCTGCACGCGCCTACCTTGATGGCTTGTTGCCGCCGTTCTTCAAAGCGCTGGTGCAGCACACGGCCGACTCCAACTATTCCTGGCACACCCCCGGCCATGGCGGAGGTGTGGCTTATCGCAAAAGCCCGGTGGGGCAGGCGTTTCATCAATTCTTTGGCGAAAACACCCTGCGTTCGGACTTGTCCGTGTCGGTGCCGGAGCTGGGGTCATTGCTCGATCACACCGGGCCCTTGGCCGAAGCCGAAGCCCGCGCGGCGCGTAACTTTGGCGCCGATCACACGTTCTTTGTGATCAACGGCACCTCGACGGCCAACAAGATCGTCTGGCATTCCATGGTCGGGCGCGATGACTTGGTGTTGGTGGATCGAAACTGCCACAAGTCGGTGCTGCATTCGATCATCATGACCGGCGCGATCCCGCTGTACCTGTGCCCGGAGCGCAATGAACTGGGGATTATCGGCCCAATCCCCTTAAGCGAATTCAGCCCCGAGTCGATCCGCGCCAAAATTGAAGCCAGCCCCTTGACCCGTGGCCGGCCGGCGAAAGTGAAACTGGCGGTGGTCACCAACTCCACCTATGACGGCCTGTGCTACAACGCCGAACTGATCAAACAGCAACTGGGCAACAGTGTCGAGGTGTTGCACTTCGACGAGGCCTGGTACGCCTACGCGGCCTTTCACGAATTCTTTGCCGGGCGTTATGGCATGGGCACCTCGCGCACACCGGACAGCCCGCTGGTATTCACTACCCACTCGACCCACAAATTGCTCGCGGCCTTTAGCCAGGCGTCGATGATCCACGTGCAGGACGGTGGCGCGCGCCAGCTGGACCGCGACCGCTTCAACGAAGCCTTCATGATGCACATCTCCACTTCGCCGCAATACAGCATCATCGCCTCGCTGGATGTGGCTTCGGCGATGATGGAAGGCCCGGCCGGGCGCTCGCTGTTGCAGGAGATGTTCGACGAAGCCCTGAGCTTTCGCCGTGCCCTGGCCAACCTGCGCCAGCATATTGCTGCCGAAGACTGGTGGTTCTCCATCTGGCAACCACCGTCGGTGGCCGGCATCGACCGGGTCGCCACCGCGGATTGGCTGTTGCACCCGCAGGATGACTGGCATGGCTTTGGCGATGTGGCCGAAGACTATGTGTTGCTGGACCCGATCAAAGTCACCTTGGTGATGCCCGGCCTCAACGCCGGTGGCGCCTTGAGCGACTGCGGAATTCCCGCCGCAGTGGTCAGCAAATTCCTCTGGGAACGGGGGCTGGTGGTGGAAAAGACCGGTTTGTATTCCTTCCTGGTGTTGTTCTCCATGGGCATTACCAAAGGCAAATGGAGTACCTTGCTCACCGAATTGCTGGAGTTCAAGCGCAACTACGACGCCAATGCCAGCCTGGCCAGTTGTTTACCCTCGGTGTTCAAAGAAGGCCCGGCACGTTATCAAGGCCTGGGTTTGCGTGACCTGTGCGACCAATTGCATAGTTGTTACCGCAGCAACGCCACCGCCAAGCACCTCAAGCGGATGTACACCGTGTTGCCGGAAATTGCGATGAAACCGGCCGATGCCTACGACCAACTGGTCAGGGGTGAAGTCGAAGCCGTTTCCATTGACGCCTTGCCAGGACGCATCGCAGCCGTGATGCTGGTGCCTTATCCGCCGGGCATCCCGTTGATCATGCCGGGCGAGCGCTTTACTGAGTCGACACGCTCGATCATCGACTATCTGGCATTTGCCCGTACGTTCGATAGCAGTTTCCCCGGTTTTGTCGCCGATGTTCATGGGTTGCAACACGAAGATGACGGCAGTGGTCGTTGTTACACCGTCGATTGCATCAAGGGTTAAGGATGTTTATGCAAGCTGTAATGAACCCGAAGTATCCGGGGCTCAGCGTTCGGGTCGCCGACGAAGGCTTTGACGCCTACGTGTGGGGCAATGATTTCAGCTTTGAGGTCAGCGCCTATGGCGTACCGGAGATGGGCAAGCGCGTCGACCAATGGGCGCTGGAGCGCATTCTGCCGTACCGCAAGTGTTACGGCATCGACCCGGAAGAGTTCGCCAGTTTCCGCGATGCTCCCGACAGTGCGATTTTTATGGCGTACCTGGATGATCGCGCGGTGGGGCACATTGTGGTCAGCACCAACTGGAATGGTTTTGCCCATGTCGACGAGCTGGCGGTGGCCATGCCTGCACGGCGCCATGGTGTAGCCAAGGCATTGCTGGATGTGGCGCAGTTCTGGAGCCGCAAGAAGAACTTGCCGGGCATGATGCTCGAAACCCAGAACAATAACCTCGGCGCTTGCCGTTTGTATGAGCGCTGCGGGTATGTGATGGGTGGGATCGATCAATTGCGCTATCGCGGGATTGACCCGCAAACCCGCGAAGTGGCAATTTTCTGGTATCGGTTGTTCACGTCTGAGCGGCAGACGGCCTGAATGCCCTTGCCCCTGGCGTTCAGGCCGCGTTGAGGTGCGGCAGGCTAAGTCATGAATCGATCCACGAATGTTCGGCACCAATGGTAACCTGCAACTGGTCACGGAGTGAGCGGTAGTGCTTCTTGGCTTGCTCCAGACTCTGTTTTAGCCCATCCGGCTCACTCAGGCCTTTATTGGCGTAGTACTGGTGAATGTCGTCTTCCAGGCTGAACGGTATACCGGGCACCGCGCCGTGTTTGACCTGCTGCATTTTTTCTTTGCTCATTCCATCGAATCCCGCATCGTAAATGTCCGGTCGCTTGGACCTCAGTACATCGTCAAACAGGTTCGGGCCGACGGTCTCAAAGATCCTGCCTTCGTACTCCAGAAAATCTGAAGTGTAGGTGAGCCCGCCGTTGACCTCTCTGGAAAGTGTCGGGCGGTTGGCCGAAAAATACGCTTTGTTTTCAGTGAAGCGCCGGTTCATCTCGGCGATCATTTCGGTGACCACCGGGTTATCCGGTTGCGTGGCGAAGTTACTGGTGTTGTAGAAGGGTTTGTAGTCAGTGATTTTGTGAGCGACTGGTTTGCTGAGCAGCATATCCGAGTCGCCCGCGTTCAAACCGGCGGATCCCACCGCGCCTTTGATGGTGTCGTCGGTGTCGAGATAAATGCCACCATATTTATTCATCAACGGATAGCGAGCTACATCGGAAGTGGCGGCAAGGTTTTTTCCTTGGCCTCTGCGGAAGTAGGCGTACAGTTCGGTGTTCTTCAAGGGTTGGAAAAAGTCTTCTTCATGCAAATTCATGATGGTGACGCCGGGCGCATCCTTTTCCAGCTTGAGCTTGATGGTCTGCAGCAACTCTGGCGTGTCGGCGTCGACGTGCACAATGGATTTGAAACCGGGCATTTTTTCGGCGTTGGTCGCGATATTCTTGATCAGCTTGTCGGGTATTTCGCCGCCGGCCCAGAAGTAGTGAATGTTGGTTGGGATGGGCCTGATATTGCTGGACTTCTGCAAGATAGCCGGTGGGGTTGCATCGATAAACCTGAAGTTGTGCTCGGGGATCTTCTGGGCATTTTTATATTCCTCCAAGGGTCCCATCTGCCACTTGTTCTTTGCGCTTCTCCAGAAGTACTCGGTGGTGACGCCGTTGGCGTTACCCGAACCGGCCATCCAGGCACCCACCTTGGTATCAAAGGTGGTGACATAGTTCATGCCTCGGTAATTGATGGTGAAGGGGTATGAGGAACCCGTGGTTATTTTTACGTCGTCTACCGGTACGACGTAGGTGTTTTCATCGAGTTTCCAGGGTGACGGGGAGTTACCACCCAATAAGCGATTGGTAGTGGCGCGAGGCTCCCAGCCGGCGCTGCCCAGGTCCCGGACCACAATGTTGTCTCGGGCGGCACTGGGGTGTTGGATAACCCGCTGGCCATCCTTGATGGTGGACTGATAGAGCTTGCCGTTGACTTTTATATATTCTTTGTTGTTCGGGCCGACGTAGATATTCGCCTGCAAGCCTTTAACCTGCAGCAGGTCCGGGGAAACGATGGCCTCATATTCAAGCAGCGAGGTTCTATCAAAGACTATGACGCTCTCACCGGCCGCCGCCGCCGCAGGCTGGAAATCTTTCAACGGTGAACCGTAGGGACGCCCCTTGGCTGCATCGAAGGCATACCATTTACCGCCCTGGAACAACGCATCACCTTCCAGCATTTCACCAGCAACCCTGGAGGTGCCTATGGCAACCAAGCCATGCTGTGTGCTGGCGGCTTTGAGCACGTCGTAGTTGCCGCTGGCGCCCTTGAGGGTATTGAATACGCTCTTTCCCTTGGACCAGGTCCAGCGGCTGATACCTTTGAGCAAATCGCCCGCACCGCCCAACGGGTTGAGCGCGTCGATTGCGACGGTACCCAGAAACCGGGCGGTTCTTGCTGCACCCTTGAGGCCGGCCACGCCTTTGGCGAGGGCTTTACTCGCATGTGCTGCCTTGCCGGCGCCCAGAGTCACCAGACCGATCACGTCCATGCCAAGGTCAAGCAAACCCTCACCGATATTGCCCTGCGTGAAGTTAACAATCGCAGACCTGAACGGAATCATATTCAGGAAAAACTCCCCGATGGCCTTGTTGGCGGCACTGGTTTTGTCGTAAGACGTTGTTCCTCGGGCATGTTGCAGTAGCTCATCGCCCTGCAAGTCCATGCGTTTGGTGAGTATTTTGGCGATGTAGCGGGTGCGGTCTGAATCGAAGACCTGTGGTGTTACTGTGGTCGCCGGCTTTTCCTTGGCCTGCTCGGCATGCTCGTCTTCGAACGGGTTGAATCGTACGGTTCTATGCAGTGTGTTGGCGTCTCGATTATCGAGCCGGGTGTAGGGTGGCGAGTAAATGTGAGCCAGGTAATTGTGTTTGGAAATGGTCCCGGCGCGTGTATCGATGCGGTAAATATTGACCTGTCCTCCACGGGTGGTTTTCACATCCAGCGTATGGCCTTTTTGGATCAGGCTTTTGGTCGAGAAATCGAGGCCGATGAGGTAGCTGTCGGTATGAAAAAACTCGAGTTTTCCATCATCAAAGTTTTCTTTATCTTCGGGTGGCACCGTCGAAATCAGGTATTGGGTCATCCCCGAGTGGCCTTTTTCCAACTCTGCTATGGCCGATGTGTAGCGTTGGGTAAAGGTGTCTGCGACGGAAAGTTCGCCGCTATCGGAAAGCGCGCAAAATTGCTTGATGGGGATACGCTTGTCATTGGTGACCCAATGTTCGCTGTCATCATTATTGACTTTGTCGCCGTGCATGACGACATCGAGCATTGAATATGTTCCGGGGAAGCGACCGGGGCGTCCTTCGATCAGTCGGGCTTTCGTGAGGTTTTTCGCCTTGAAGACCTCATCGGATATGCCTGGAAATTTCTCCCTGAGCAGATCCATTCCCAGGTTTTCACGCATCGGGATGGGGGTTGCGAGTGCCCGGCTGATGTCTTGCAAGGTTTGCTGCTGGGCGCTAAAGGTACTTTGCACAGTGTGCATCTGCGTGTCGTCGGGCGTCGTGCCTGCATTCAAGTAGCCTTTGACTTCACCCCAATTGTGCAACGCTTCGCGATGGATATGCTGCGAGAGCGGTGTGCCGATGTCGATGCCCTCTGCGGCGGCGAGCACTTCGCTGTAGGTCATTGTGAGTGTGCGCCCCGGCGATTCAGCTTCCAGCTTGGCGGCGGCGATCGTCAACTGTGTCCAGGGAATGCTGCCGTAGGTCACGCTCGCCGGAATGTCCTTGACCAGGTATTCAGGGGCGCAGTGGGCCAACAACATGCGGGCCGCCAGTTGAGCCGATGCCGCAGAGGCTCGGCCTGTTGCCACCAGATGACGGCTCAAACCCTCGATGACGACCGTGGCCGGTCGGTACCAATGCTGGCGTTGCCCAAGATCAAAGCCGGCAACGCGGTTACGCGCCGGAGTGCCCACGGATTGGGGATTCAGCCCCAGATGAATCGCAGCCAACAAATAGTCATTGACGCTGGTGTTCGTTGCAATGCCGCCCAACCGGGTTTGAATGGCCTGGCCCAGCGCTTGCGCCTTGGCCGATCCCAGCAGCGTTTCTACTGCGCTGCTGGTGAATTTGAAATCATTGCTGGACAACTCGCACGCGGACAACAGATAGCCCAGCACGCCTTTTGGATCAGTCAGTGGCAGTTCCGGCAGCGTTGAGTCAGGAGCGTTCAGCAGGTCGATGATGGCTTGTTTGTCTTGCGCCGAGAGCGGGATCGGCCAGGACAGCGCGCCGCTGAAGTTGCCCAGGGGCGGGGTCTGAACGTGCTTTGTCGCTAGCTGATAAAGGGCCTGCAACGCGTTCAGGGTTTTGGGCAGGGGCAAATCGCTGCCGCTGAGGTATGTGCCCAATTTGACGATGCTGGTCGGCGCCAGATTGTGCTTTTGATAGTAGCTGGAGCCTTCACAGACCGGTATTGAGGCGCTATTCCAGTGCGACGTCAGCCGGCCTTCGAGCAGGCTTTGTTGCTCACTGGAAAGGGGGGGCGGGAAGGCGGCGTGCAGTTCTTCCAGGCTTGTGCGCAGTTTTGCCGCCAGGGTTTCCCAGTTACACCGATCGGCAAAAGCTTTTTTAAGCGCTGCCGGGTTGTCCAGGGTGCCAGGGGTTGCATCGTTGGCTGAGGCTTCAATCGAATTCGGTTGAGCGCTAGTTAACGCACCGGCGTCCTGCGGTGGGTTGAGACTGGCAGGGTTTTGAAGGGCTCGATCAGTAAGGACAGAATGGAGGGTAGTCATAGAAAACGCTTCCTTGTTTAGAGTATGTCGTCCAGTGGAAAGCACTCGGCTGTGCTTTCTGCTTCTGTGAGTGCGACGCTTCTAGAACAAGGTTCCAGCGGGAGTTTTTAGAATTTATGTCGGTGAAAGCGCACTAGATGGTGCGCAGGGCGGGGTCAGGTGGATGCAGTAACGGTCAGCAAGGTTTCGGCCTTGTCGGCGACGATTTCCAACAGTGCATTCAACGCCGGAGCAGGTTCAGATTCCTTCAACGTCAATGCGTAAAGGACCACAGGCATCGGCGGCGATAACGGGCACGCATCCAGCCCAGCTTCCCGCGCGCCGAAGGCGGTAAACGGGTCGACAATCGCCAGACCCGCTCCGGCCTCCACCATGCTGCGCATCATCTGGTAGGTCTGCACCCGTGTCTGCACCAACGGCAGTGGGCGCAGGGCTTGCAGTTTTGCGTCCAGCAGACGACTTAGCGGGTCGTGACCTTCCAGCCCGATCATTGACTGCCCGGCCAGGTCCTGCAGTGCAATGTACTTTTGCTTGGGTTTGAGCCAGCCATGGGGCGCGAGCAGTTGCAGCTTGCCTTGGGCCAGTACGGTGCTTTGGATTTGTGGGTGCTGCGGATCATGCAGGCTCAGGCCCACGTCGGCTTCGCGCAGCAGCAGGCTCCTGACGATCTCCCGGGTCGGTTGGCTCGACAGGGTGCACGGTGTGTCCTGAAAGCGCCGGCGCAGCATAGCCAGGCTTTGCGGCAACAATTGGTTAGCCAAGGGCTGCGTGCACAAGGCGCGCAAGGGCGGGGCGTGATGATGTTTGAGGCGCCCGGCCAGGCGTTGCAACGGCTCCAGCGCTTCATAGAGGTGGGCGATTTCAGCCTGCAGCTCAAGGGTTTCGCGCGTCGCTTGCAAGCGCCCGCGCACACTGGCGAACAGCATGAAGCCCAATTGCTGCTCAGCGTCCTTGAGGGTTGCGTCCACATCGCCCACGGGGAGTTGCAACCATTCGGCGGCGGTGCCGAGATGTCCGGTCTGCAAGATGGCCTGAATCACTTCGATATGACGTAAACGCATCGCCGGAGTCTATGTTCAGTGCGATGGGGTTTCAATGCCTGGGTAAAAAAGAGCACAGGCATGGGTGAGTGTTGGCTACCGTTAGTGGGTATGTCACTGTCACGGGCAGGGTATACAACGAGTGTATCAATCGAGGGAAAGGGGAGCCTCAACATGCCATCAAGTCGCTTAAGCGGAAAAATACTCACCCAGCGCGGCTTCACGCGCTGGGCGGTGCTGGTGGTGCTGGTCATTATTGGCTTGTTGGCCTTGGCGCTGGGGCCGCGCTTGTTTGGGGATGTAACGCTGACGGAAATCGCCACTGCCAAGGCGCAGGTGGCTGAGCTGGGCAAGGCTGTCGAGCAGTTCCATCAGGATACCGGCCGCTATCCTACGGATGAGGAGGGCCTGGAGGTGCTGACCGTGCAACCTGCGGTATCAGCCAATGGGAAAGGACCCTACGTCAAGGATGAGTTATTGACCGACCCTTGGGGCATTGCCTATCAGTACCACTACCCGGCGACCCAGCCCAACACCCCCTTCGACCTGTTTTCATTCGGCAAGGACCGAACCCTGGGCGGCGTCGGCGATAACAAGGATATTACCTACGGCGACCACTGAATCACCTGGCATTCCCCATCGACCTGATTAGAATGACGCATCTGATCATCAACGACCAATGCCGCTCACCCGGCACTTAAAACAACAACAGGTCTGGTCTCACATGCCTCTACCCTCGACGTTTTTCGGGGTAAGGGCCAAACAGCTGCTGGTCTTGGTGACCATTGGCTGCGTGGCTGCTTATCTCCTCAATAATCAAGACGAACGCACCCCGGAAAACCACGCCCTTGAGGCGTTTATCCGTTCCCAGGAACAGGTGAGCGAGCAGGTGGGGGCTGTGCTGGAGATTGCGCTGGTCAGGCAGGTGGTGGCGTATCCCGCTTACGGCACGCCGGGCTACAAGCGTTCGCTGTATGCCGTTGAAGGGGAGCGGGGGCGGTTGCTGGTAACGCTCAAGCAGCTGGACGGTGAGCAGGACGTGGAGGTAACGCAGATGCGCCGGCCGTGATCCCCCGGCCCAGTCAACGCCAGTAATGGCCAGGACTGAGCAGGTCGATAAGGCGGGATCTTATGATGCGAGGGTGGTTTGCGATTCGCGGACGATAATAGTCCCCGACTGGATTAATTTGAATTCATCGCCTTCCAATTTTTCTACACGGTCGCCAATGGCCAGCTTGTAGGTGGTGGTAGGCGTCGAGCCAGCCTGGCTGTCCTGCGCCGGGTTGGATTCCTGGAACTCATGCACCGAATACACGCGTCCTTCCGCGTCTCTGGCATGGAACTGTCCGACAAGTACTGCAGCCATCTGTTTAGAACCTCTGGAGATAAACACTCGATTTGCGGTTCTGTAGACCGTCATGGAGCGGGGTAGTTTACCTATGGGAAAAAAATACTATTCGTTGATGTTTTCAGACGCTTCCTACGCTGGTGAGTGCGTGGCAAACAGCTTCGGGATTATCAAAACCCGCTGGTTAACGCGTCACGAAGGCTCTATAACTAAAGGCTCCTTTAGTCAGATGTCGGGAAAACCTCAATGAGCAAGGTCTATACGATTGCCGTCCTGGTTGGCAGCCTTAGAAAAGAGTCGATCAACCGTAAGGTCGCGTTGGCATTGGCCGAACTGGCCCCTGCCAACCTCAAGTTGAACATTGTGGAAATTGGCGATTTGCCGCTCTACAACGAAGACATCGACGGTACTGCGCCGCCCGCAGCCTACAGTACTTTCCGTCAGCAAGTACGCTCATCCGACGCGGTGTTGTTTGTGACCCCGGAATACAACCGCTCCGTGCCGGCCCCGTTGAAGAATGCCATTGACGTTGGGTCTCGTCCTTATGGGCAAAGTGTCTATGGGGGTAAGCCTGGGGCGATCATCAGTGTGTCGCCGGGGGCTATTGGTGGGTTTGGGGCGAACCATCATTTGCGTCAGTCGCTGGTGTTTCTGGATGTACCTTGCATGCAGCAGCCCGAAGCGTACCTGGGCGGGGCGGGGAGCGTGTTTGATGAGGCGGGTAAGGTGTCGGAGAAGGCCAGGCCGTTTTTGCAGGCTTTTATTGATGGGTATGGT
>NZ_WKDB01000081.1:0-25773 GCF_021606215.1 Pseudomonas sp. PA-5-4B
TCGGGTCAACGGTGAGATCCAGAGTTAATGGCATTGACCAGTCGCCGTTAGCGTCTGCGAAGGTTTTGCCCAGTTGCGCGCCGTAGTACTGGTACACCGTAACGTTCGCATTGGCCGGTGCTTTGCCTTGCAGCGTGGGGAGCAGCGAAGTGACAGTGCTGGAGCTGGTGAGTTTGGGTGGGCTGCCTGGCGGCAGGGCAGAGCCACCCGAGGCAAGATTCACCGTCAAAAACACATCCTCCGCCCAACTGCCAGGCTGTCCATTGGCGTCGAGCAGCCCAAGCGAAATCCGCGATTGTTTAGTGCTCGGGTCAACGGTGAGATCCAGAGTTAATGGCATTGACCAGTCGCCGTTAGCGTCTGCGAAGGTTTTGCCCAGTTGCGCGCCGTAGTACTGGTACACCGTAACGTTCGCATTGGCCGGTGCTTTGCCAGTGAGGAGTGGTCGAAGTGAGTCTACGGTGGTGGAACTGGTGATTCGAGGCGGGCTGCCAGGTGGCAGCACAGAGCCAGCGCTGCCTGTCAACAAAACCGTCAACTGAACACCCACCCAAGGCGATAAAGCGTTGCCCTCGGCATCATTCGCGATCAACGCAAGGTCTACCCAGTTATTGGCATCAACGACAAGGTCAGTAGCCGGCGTGGCTTCCCAATAGCCATTACTGTCCGCACCCACTGAAGCGTAGTAAACGCTGCCACCCGAATGGGCAATCACGACCGTCGCATTCGGTGGAGCCGTCCCTGTAAGCCATGGACGAAGGGAGTCAACGATAGTCAGGCTGGTGAGAACGGGGGAGTTATCTGACTGGGAGGGGCCATTTCCCGCTATTTGAGAAGGGGAGCCAACGTGAAAGGGAAGATTGGGTGCATACCCTTGGCTCAGGTCGTAATAGGCGGTAACTGAATAGGGGCCCAAAGGTAGTGCTACGTGGGATTGGGTCAGCCAATTGCCGTTTCCATCGACGGTTGTTTGTGCAACGACTAGACCGGTATTTGATTGGCATATGGTGACGGGCTGGCCTGGAATTCCTTCGCCGAAGAAAATCGGGAATTGCGCAGGTGTCCATTCGGTAATTGGATAAAATTGAGTAGGAACGCCCATCATCTAAATCTCCGACAAGGAATAATTTCAGATGAGCTTTGTCCAAAATCGCTGGTGCATCTACTGTTAGAAATACCAGTTACGACAGGTGGTCATGTCATGATGTGAGTGGATGCATGCCCTCCTTGGCACCGACCGCATCGCGACATAGGCATTCTGGACAGGCATCCTGGCTCAGGACTGGTATTGGCTGAGCAACCGCTCCATGCGCGCATCCATCCGCCGTTTGATCTCGGCTTCAATATGCGGGGCAAAGTCGTCGATCACATCCTGCATGATCAGTTGCGCGGCGGCACGCAGTTCATTGTCCAGGTGCAGCAGCAACGCGTCGGGGGCTTTTTCTGCGGCGGGTGCCGGTTCTGCAGTGGGGGCTGGTGTGACAGGTTCAGGTGCGGCAGGTTTGCCACCGACCATGTCGAACAACAGCGGAATCTGTACCTCGCCCTCGACCGATTCGGTCAGCAGCGGCGGTTGCAACTCATCATCACCGAGCAATTGACGGATCGACTCCAGGTCGTCCAGCAAGTGGTCGTCTTTTTTCAGCGGGTTTGGAGTGTCCATCGTGTGCTCAAAGTCGTTGTAGCCGGTGATCTTGCAGAGGATAGCCCTGTTCGCGGTAGAAACGGAAACTCTCCCGCGCGGCCTGACGAATAGCCGGGTCTTCGACCACCACTTCCGCTACGCGGGCAAAAGCCTTGGCAAAGGCCGGTACTTTCAGGTCGAGGTTCACCAGCAGGTCTTGGTGATCGCCGCAGTTGTCGCCCAAACCCAGCACAATCAGGCCGTCGGGTTCGGACTCGGCGGGGCCGTGGGGCACGAAGCTTTCGCCCTTGAAGCGCCACAGGCGGGCGTCAAGGTCTTCACGCTGAGCGGCATCGCTGCAATGCAGGTAGATGCGGTGGCCCATGCGCCAGGCTTTTTCGGTAAGTTTGCAGGCAAAGTCCAGGCGCGCAGAGGGATCGGCGCTGGGCAATATATAGAAGTCGACTTGGGTCATTGCGGTTCCTGAGACCGGGGCGCCGTGAAGGCCGCCCCGGAATCTTCAGTTTCAGGCTTTGGCGCGATCCAGCAGGTACTGGGTCAACAGAGGAACCGGACGGCCACTGGCGCCCTTGTCCTTGCCGCCGCTGGTCCAGGCCGTGCCGGCGATGTCCAGGTGCGCCCAGTTGAAGTTCTTGGCGAAGCGCGACAGGAAGCAGGCGGCGGTGATGGTGCCGGCTTTTGGGCCGCCGATGTTGGCGATGTCGGCGAACGGGCTGTCCAGTTGTTCCTGGTACTCGTCGAACAGCGGCAGTTGCCAGGCGCGGTCGTCGGCAGCCTTGCCGGCGCTGAGCAGTTGCTCGATCAACTCGTCGTTGTTACCCAGCAGGCCCGAGGTGTGAGCGCCCAGGGCGACCACGCAGGCACCGGTCAGGGTGGCAATGTCGATCACGGCCTGTGGCTTGAAGCGTTCGGCGTAGGTGAGGGCATCGCACAGCACCAGACGGCCTTCGGCGTCGGTGTTGAGGATCTCGACAGTCTGGCCGCTCATGGTGGTGACGATGTCACCCGGGCGTGCAGCACCACCGCTCGGCATGTTCTCGGCGCAGGCCAGGATGCACACCAGGTTGATCGGCAGCTTGAGTTCCAGCACGGCACGCAGGGTGCCGAACACGCTGGCGGCACCGCCCATGTCGTATTTCATTTCGTCCATGCCGGCGCCCGGCTTGAGGCTGATGCCGCCGGTGTCGAAGGTGATGCCTTTGCCGACCAGCGCGTAAGGCTTCTCGGACTTCTTGCCGCCGTTGTATTGCATCACGATCAGGCGTGGCGGCTGGTCGCTGCCCTGGCCCACGGCATAGAACGAGCCCATGCCCAGTTCCTTGATCTTCTTCTCGTCCAGCACTTCAACCTTCAGGCCCTTGAACTCCTTGCCCAGCGCCTTGGCTTGTTCGCCGAGGTAGGTTGGGTGGCAGATGTTCGGCGGCAGGTTGCCCAGGTCACGGGTAAACGACATGCCGTTGGCGATGGCGGTGGCGTGGGTGACGGCGCGCTCGACTTCAGCCTGGGCCGCCTTGATGGTCAGCAGGGTGATTTTCTTGATGGCGCGCGGTTCGGCCTTCTGGCTCTTGAACTGGTCGAAGACGTAACCGCCGTCCACCAGGCTTTCGGCCAGCAGGCGGGTCTTGCCGTAGCTGTCGCGGCCTTTTACTACGATTTCATCGAGGGCCAGCGCCGCATCGGTGCCGCCCAGGCCTTTAAGAGTGGTGAGGATACCGCTGATGATCTTGCGGAACGGGCGGTCGCCCAGTTCGGCGTCCTTGCCCACGCCCACCAGCAATACACGGTCGGCTTTGAGGTTGGGCAGGCTTTGCAGCAGCAGGCTTTGGCCGACTTTGCCGGCCAGGTCGCCGCGCTTGAGGACCGCGCTGATGGCGCCGCCGCTCAGTTCGTCCAGTTGCTTGGCGGCGGCGCCGAGCTTGCGCCCTTCGCCGACGGCGACCACGAGGGTGGCGGTTTTCAACGTTTCGGGGCTAACGCTTTTTACAACCAATTCCATTTTCGGGTCCCTTATTTAAGGTCTGTGAGCCTGGCGTCTGTACGCAGGCTTTGATGCTTGGCAGCTTTGTAAACCGCCCGCGACAAAGGCCGCAGTTTGAACCTCGCCAGAGCAGCCTGACAACCCTTGCAGCACGCTTTGTGCGTGCGTATGAGCAAGCACCGTGACAGGCGCGGTCAATCACAGGATAATGCGCAATCTTTTTAGCCGGCCCGTGCATGTGGGTCGACTCGGTATGCTTGCTTGTTTGGCCGCCTTAGCCTGACAACCCTGGAGTGTCTGGTTTGATCGTCTTCCGTTATCTGTCCCGCGAAGTCCTGTTGACCCTGAGTGCCGTGAGTGCGGTATTGCTGGTCATCACCATGAGTGGTCGTTTCGTCAAATTCCTCGCCCAGGCGGCCTCGGGCGCCCTGGATCCGGGCTCGTTGTTCCTGATCATGGGCTTTCGCCTGCCGGGTTTTTTGCAGCTGATCCTGCCGCTTGGCCTGTTTCTCGGCATTCTGCTGGCCTATGGCCGGCTTTACCTTGAAAGTGAAATGACCGTGCTTTCGGCCACCGGCATGAGCCAGCAGCGTCTGCTGGCCATGACCATGGTGCCGGCCACCGGCGTTGCGCTGGTGGTGGCCTGGTTGAGCATGAGCCTGGCGCCCCAGGGCGCCATGCAGTTCCAGCTGCTGCTGAACAAGCAGGACGCGATGACCGAGTTCGATACCCTGGAGCCCGGGCGCTTCCAGGCGCTCAACGACGGCACGCGGGTCACCTATACCGAAACCATGACCGACGACCGCTCTAACCTTGGCGGTGTGTTCATCTCGCAGAAAAACCTCGGCCTGAACCAGAAGGACCGCGGTATTTCGATTCTGGTAGCCAACAGCGGGCGCCAGGAAATACGCCCTGACGGTAACCGCTACCTGATCCTGGAAAATGGCTACCGCTACGACGGCAGCCCTGGGCTGGCGGAATACCGGGCGGTCAAATACGACACTTATGGCGTAATGCTGGCCAAGCCTGACATCAGTGAAGAGGTCACCGACCGCGATGCACTGCCGACGCTATCGCTGATCGGTAATCCCGAGCTGCGCTCCGTTGCCGAGCTGCAATGGCGACTCTCCCTGCCGCTGCTGGTGTTCATCGTGACGTTGATGGCGGTGCCGCTGTCGCGCGTCAACCCGCGCCAGGGCCGCTTCCTCAAGCTGTTGCCGGCGATCCTTTTGTACATGGCTTACCTGACCATCCTGATTTCCGCCCGTGGCTCCCTGGAGAAGGGCAAGCTGTCGCCAACCCTGGGCCTGTGGTGGGTGCACGGGATCTTCCTGGTGATCGGCCTGGGGCTGCTCTACTGGGAACCTATCCGTTTGAAAATGAAGAGCCGTCGTGGCCTGAAGGAGTTGGCTCGTGGCTAAGCTCGACCGCTACATTGGTAGCAGCGTACTGATCGCCATCCTGGCGGTATTGGGCATCATCCTTGGCCTGGCGTGCCTGTTTGCCTTTATTGATGAAGTGGGCAACGTCACCGACACCTATACCGTCACCCACGTATTGAGCTACGTGGCGCTGACCGCGCCGCGTCGCCTCTACGACATGATGCCGATGGCGGCGCTGATCGGCTGCCTGATCGGCCTGGGCAGCCTGGCCAGCAGCAGCGAATTGACCATTATGCGAGCGGCGGGCGTTTCCATCGGCCGCATCGTCTGGGCCGTCATGAAACCCATGCTGTTGCTGATGGCGTGCAGTGTGCTGATCGGCGAGTACGTAGCACCACCGACTGAAGCCACGGCCCAGGCCAATCGTGCCCTGGCCCAGGGTTCGGGGGATGCGCAGAGCGCCAAGCACGGCCTGTGGCACCGCCAGGGTGATGAGTTTATTCACATCAACGCCGTGCAACCGGGCGGTTTGTTGGTGGGTGTGACGCGTTATACGTTCGACAAAGAGCGGCATATGCTGACCTCCAGTTTCTCCAAGCGTGCGCAGTACGACGAGGGGAAATGGGAGCTGTACGATGTCACCACGACGTATTTCCGTAATGTGGGGCAGGGCATCAAGGCCTACACCGAAGTGATCAATGTGCCGTCTGAACAGTGGGACATTGCCCTGAAGCCGGAACTGCTCAATACCGTGGTCATGATCCCGGAAAGCCTGCCGATCTCCGGTTTGTGGAGTTACATCCACTACCTCAAGGATCAGGGCCTGAACAATGGCCGTTACTGGTTGGCATTTTGGGTCAAGGTGTTGCAGCCGCTGGTCACCGCCGCGTTGGTGCTGATGGCTATTTCGTTCATCTTCGGCCCGCTGCGTTCGGTAACGCTTGGCCAGCGTGTGTTTACCGGCGTGCTGGTGGGCTTTACCTTCCGCATCGCCCAGGACCTGCTTGGCCCATCGAGCCTGGTATTCGGTTTCTCGCCGCTGTTTGCGGTGCTGGTACCGACGGCGGTCTGCGCTGTGGCCGGGTTCTGGCTGTTGCGCCGGGCCGGTTGATACCGCGCTTATGCACAAAAAATGCCCCGCTCATATGACCGGGGCATTTTTGTTCTGGTCAGCAAAGATGACGCCCGGCCCGAGCATCAGGTACAATTCCCGGCTATTTTTCAGCGGGCAATCTGCCTGCAGCCTTTTTGAGTGTTGATCCGTGAGTGATTTGAGTCATATCCGCAATTTCTCCATCATCGCCCACATTGACCATGGTAAGTCGACGCTGGCCGATCGATTCATCCAGATGTGCGGCGGCCTTGCCGAGCGTGAAATGGAAGCCCAGGTCCTGGACTCCATGGACCTCGAGCGCGAGCGCGGCATCACCATCAAGGCCCACAGCGTTACCCTGTACTACACCGCAAAAGACGGTATCAAGTACCAGCTGAACTTCATTGACACCCCTGGCCACGTTGACTTCACCTACGAAGTCAGCCGTTCGCTGGCCGCCTGTGAAGGTGCCTTGCTGGTGGTCGATGCCGGCCAGGGTGTTGAAGCCCAGTCCGTGGCCAACTGCTACACCGCGATCGAGCAGGGCCTTGAGGTCATGCCGGTACTGAACAAGATCGACCTGCCCCAGGCCGATCCTGACCGCGTTAAAGAAGAAATCGAAAAAATCATCGGCATTGACGCCACCGACGCCGTCGAGTGCAGCGCCAAGACCGGCCTGGGCGTTGACGAAGTGCTCGAACGCCTGGTCAAGACCATTCCTGCGCCTACCGGCAACTACGAAGATCCGCTGCAAGCGTTGATCATCGACTCCTGGTTCGACAACTACCTGGGCGTTGTTTCCCTGGTACGCGTGCGCCACGGCCGTGTGAAGAAGGGCGACAAGATCCTGGTCAAATCCACCGGCAAGATCCACCTGGTGGACAGCGTCGGTGTATTCAACCCGAAACACACCGCCACCACCGACCTCAAAGCCGGTGAAGTGGGCTTCATCATCGCCGGTATCAAGGACATTCACGGTGCGCCAGTGGGTGACACCCTGACCTTGAGCTCCACCCCTGACGTCGACGTGCTGCCGGGCTTCAAACGCATCCAGCCGCAGGTTTACGCCGGCCTGTTCCCGGTCAGCTCCGACGACTTCGAAGACTTCCGCGAAGCGCTGCAGAAGCTGACCCTCAACGACTCGTCGTTGCAGTACACCCCGGAAAGCTCCGACGCCCTGGGCTTCGGCTTCCGCTGCGGGTTCCTGGGCATGCTGCACATGGAGATCATCCAGGAGCGCCTCGAGCGCGAATACGACCTGGACCTGATCACCACGGCGCCGACGGTTATTTTTGAGCTGGCGCTGAAAACCGGTGAAACGATTTACGTCGACAACCCGTCCAAGCTTCCGGATCTGTCCTCCATCGAAGACATGCGCGAGCCGATCGTGCGGGCCAATATCCTGGTTCCGCAAGAGCACTTGGGCAACGTTATTACCCTGTGTATCGAAAAACGTGGCGTGCAGCACGACATGTTGTTCCTCGGTACCCAGGTGCAAGTGACCTACGATTTGCCGATGAACGAAGTGGTTCTGGACTTCTTCGACCGTCTCAAATCCACCAGTCGCGGCTATGCTTCGCTGGATTACCATTTCGACCGTTACCAATCGGCTAATCTGGTGAAACTGGATGTGCTGATCAACGGCGACAAGGTGGATGCACTGGCGCTGATCGTGCACAAGGACAACGCGCACTACAAAGGTCGCCAGTTGACCGAAAAGATGAAAGAACTGATTCCGCGCCAGATGTTCGATGTCGCGATCCAGGCCGCCATTGGCGGGCAGATCATTGCACGGACCTCCGTCAAGGCACTCAGAAAGAACGTACTGGCCAAATGCTACGGCGGTGACGTAAGCCGTAAGCGCAAGCTGCTTGAGAAGCAAAAGGCCGGTAAGAAACGCATGAAGCAAGTGGGCAACGTGGAAATTCCACAAGAAGCCTTCCTTGCAGTGCTCAGGTTGGATAGTTAGGTCCTATGTCACTAAATTTCCCGCTGTTGCTGGTCATCGCCGTTGCCGTTTGCGGTCTCCTGGCGTTGCTCGATCTGGTGTTCTTCGCCCCGCGTCGGCGGGCGGCGATCGCCTCGTATCAGGGCAGCGTCAGCCAGCCCGATGCGGTGGCAATCGAGAAACTGAACAAAGAGCCTTTGCTGGTTGAATACGGCAAGTCGTTCTTCCCGGTGTTGTTCATCGTGCTGGTGCTGCGTTCGTTCCTGGTGGAGCCGTTTCAGATCCCTTCGGGGTCGATGAAACCTACCCTGGACGTGGGCGACTTCATCCTGGTGAACAAGTTCTCCTACGGGATCCGCCTGCCGGTGCTCGACAAGAAAGTCATCCCGGTCGGTGACCCGCAGCGCGGCGATGTGATGGTGTTTCGCTACCCAAGCGACCCGAACGTCAACTACATCAAGCGTGTCGTGGGCCTGCCGGGCGACGTGATTCGCTACACCAGCGACAAGCGCCTGTTCGTCAATGGTGAGTCGGTAGCCGAGAAGTTGATCGGCACCGAGCCGAACACCCTGGGCAGCGCTGAGCTGTATCAGGAAAAACTCGGCGCAGTAGAGCACCAGATCCGCAAGGAAATGAGCCGCTACCGCTCGCCGCCCGACACCGAATGGAAAGTGCCTGCCGGGCACTACTTCATGATGGGCGACAACCGTGACAACTCCAACGACAGCCGGTATTGGGATGACCCTAATATCCCCAAGGACCTGCTGGGCATGGTTCCCGACGAGAACATTGTCGGCAAGGCCTTTGCGGTCTGGATGAGCTGGCCGGAACCCAAGCTCAGCCACCTGCCGAACTTCTCGCGGGTCGGGCTGATCAAGTAATACAGGCGGCGCTGTGAACACAGCGCCGAATGCTTTTCTGGGGTTGGGACAATTATTGGCCCAACTCCTTGCTGTACCAATCAGGATTTGAATTTGAACACTGCGTCAATCGTCGATGGCCGCCGGTGCCACCAAACAGAAATGGGTAAACCGTGAGCGTTTCTCTAAGCCGTCTCGAGCGCCAGCTCGGCTACACCTTCAAGGACCAGGAATTGATGGTCCTTGCCCTCACACACCGCAGCTTTGCAGGGCGCAATAACGAGCGCCTGGAATTCCTCGGTGATGCCATCCTCAACTTTGCCGCCGGTGAGGCGCTGTTCGAGCGTTTCCCGCAAGCGCGCGAGGGCCAGCTGTCACGCCTGCGTGCACGCCTGGTAAAAGGCGAGACCCTGGCCGTGCTGGCCCGTGGTTTCGGCCTGGGCGAGTACCTGCGCCTGGGGTCCGGCGAGCTGAAAAGCGGTGGCTTTCGCCGCGAGTCGATCCTGGCCGATGCCCTCGAAGCGTTGATCGGTGCGATCTACCTGGATGCAGGCATGGAGACCGCCAAGGAGCGCGTAGTCGCCTGGCTGGCGTCGGAGATCGAGAGCCTGACGCTGGTCGACACCAACAAAGATCCCAAGACCCGCCTGCAGGAATACCTGCAGTCGCGTGGTTGCGAACTGCCACGTTACGAAGTGGTGGATATCCAGGGTGAACCCCATTGCCGCGTGTTCTTCGTGGAATGTGAAATCACCTTATTGAATGAAAAAAGCCGAGGTCAGGGTGTGAGCCGTCGTATTGCCGAACAGGTAGCGGCCGCTGCAGCACTGATTGCCCTGGGCGTGGAGAATGGCCATGACTGATTCAACCGCAACACGCTGTGGCTATGTTGCCATCGTCGGCCGCCCGAACGTGGGCAAGTCCACGCTGCTGAACCACATCCTCGGCCAGAAGCTGGCGATCACCTCGCGCAAGCCGCAGACCACCCGCCACAACATGCTGGGCATCAAGACCGAAGGCAATGTGCAAGCGGTCTACGTCGACACCCCAGGCATGCACAAAGGTGGCGAGAAGGCGCTGAACCGCTACATGAACAAAACCGCTTCGGCGGCGTTGAAAGACGTCGACGTGGTGATCTTCGTGGTCGACCGCACCAAGTGGACCGACGAAGACCAAATGGTTCTGGAGCGCGTGCAGTACGTCACTGGCCCGTTGATCGTCGCGCTGAACAAGACCGACCGTATCGAAGACAAGGCTGAGCTGATGCCGCACCTCAGCTGGCTGCAGGAGCAACTGCCGAACGCCCAGATCATCCCGATCTCGGCCCAGCACGGCCACAACCTCGACGCTCTGGAACGTGTGATCGCCGAGCACCTGCCGGAGAACGAGCACTTCTTCCCGGAAGACCAGATCACCGACCGCAGCAGCCGTTTCCTGGCCGCCGAACTGGTACGCGAGAAAATCATGCGCCAGATGGGCGCCGAGCTGCCGTACCAGATCACCGTCGAAATCGAAGAGTTCAAGCAGCAGGGCAAAACCCTGCATATCCACGCGTTGATCCTTGTAGAGCGTGACGGCCAGAAGAAAATCATCATTGGCGACAAGGGCGAGCGCATCAAACGCATCGGCACCGAAGCGCGCAAGGATATGGAATTGCTGTTTGATTCCAAGATCATGCTTAACCTGTGGGTGAAGGTTAAAGGTGGTTGGTCCGATGATGAGCGCGCGCTGCGTTCCCTGGGCTACGGCGACCTGTAACCCTCCGCCTGATGGCGGGTGGGCTTGTTGTGGCGAGGGAGCTTGCTCCCGCTGGGCCGCGAAGCGGCCCCAACAAGGTCGGCGCGTTTTACCTGACGTAACTCTATGGCTGGTATAGGGGCTGCTTCGCAGCCCAGCGGGAGCAAGCTCCCTCGCCACAAAAGCGCTCTCCTTCTTTAGAGATTCCCCGTCTCATGTCCCAAACCCCACCCCCCAGCCAACTCGCCTACGTCCTGCACAGCCGCGCCTACCGCGAGACCAGCGCTTTGGTGGATTTCCTCACGCCCCAAGGCCGCTTGCGCGCGGTGTTGCGCAGTGCGCGGGGCAAAGCGGGTACGTTGGCACGGCCGTTTGTGGCGCTGGACGTAGAGTTTCGTGGCAAGGGCGAGCTGAAAAACGTCGGCCGCCTGGAAAGCGTCGGCACCTCGGCCTGGCTCAATGGCGAAGCGCTGTTCAGTGGCCTCTACCTCAACGAACTGTTGATCCGCCTGCTGCCCGCCGAAGACCCGCACCCCGCCGTCTTCGATCACTACGCTGCCACGCTGGTGGCCCTGGCCGAAGGTCGCCCGCTGGAGCCGCTGCTGCGCGCCTTCGAATGGCGCCTGCTCGATGACTTGGGCTACGGCTTCGAACTGAGCAACGACCTGCACGGCGACCCCATCGCCGCCGACGGTATGTACCGCCTGCAAGTCGACGCCGGCCTTGAGCGCGTATACCTGCTGCAACCGGGCCTGTTCCAGGGCACCGAGCTGTTGGCCATGAGCGAAGCGGACTGGACCGCCCCTGGTGCCTTGTCCGCCGCCAAGCGCCTGATGCGCCAGGCGCTGGCCGTGCATTTGGGCGGGCGCCCGCTGGTCAGTCGCGAGTTGTTTCGAAAGCCCTGACAAGCCCGTGTATGCTGTGCAGCGTTTCTTTCCCTTTTCAGGAGCGCTTCCGTGACCACCAGCAATCGCATTCTTCTTGGCGTCAACATCGACCACGTCGCCACCCTGCGCCAGGCCCGGGGCACCCGTTACCCCGACCCGGTCAAGGCCGCGCTGGACGCCGAAGAAGCGGGCGCCGACGGCATCACCGTGCACCTGCGCGAAGACCGCCGCCACATCCAGGAGCGCGATGTACTGGTGCTCAAGGACGTGCTGCAAACCCGCATGAACTTCGAGATGGGCGTCACCGAAGAAATGATGGCGTTCGCCGAGCGCATCCGCCCGGCGCATATCTGCCTGGTGCCGGAAACCCGCCAGGAACTCACCACCGAAGGCGGCCTCGACGTGGCCGGCCAGGAAGCACGGATCAAGGCGGCGGTGGAGCGCCTGTCGAAGATCGGCAGCGAAGTGTCACTGTTCATCGACGCCGACGAGCGCCAGATCGAAGCGTCGCGTCGCGTCGGCGCGCCGGCGATCGAACTGCACACTGGCCGTTACGCCGATGCCACCACGCCCACCGAAGTGGCTGAGGAACTGCAGCGCATCATCGACGGCGTCAAGTGCGGCCTCACCGAAGGCCTGATCGTCAACGCCGGCCATGGCTTGCACTACCACAACGTCGAAGCCGTGGCCGCGATCAAGGGCATCAACGAGCTGAACATCGGCCATGCGCTGGTGGCGCATGCGCTGTTCGTCGGTTTCAAAGGCGCGGTTGCCGAAATGAAAGCCCTGATTCTGGCGGCTGCCAAGCACTGATCAGACACTGGAAATCTCCTGTGGAGCGGGCTTGTGTGGGAGCTGGCTTGCCTGCGATAGCATCACCTCGGTAAAACTGAAAAACCGAGGCGCCTGTATCGCGGGCAAGCCCGGCTCCCACACAAACCAGCTCCCACAGGAAATCTTCAGAGTCTTCATCGGCGTTTTCGCCATGCGGCAATGCGAAGCCTTACTGTTTAGCCGATGCAGGTGTATCGTATCTGCCCTTTGCGGGCCTCTGGCCTGCGGCAGATACGTGAGGTTGTTGTGTCCCGATCCTTTTCCCGTCGACAAATCCTGGGTGGCCTGGCAGGCCTGGCCGTCGTGGGCGTCGGTGCCGGTGGCGCCTATCGCTACTGGCTGGGGAAAGTCGCCGAGGCCAACGCGGGCCACGATTACGAGCTGATTGCCGCACCGTTGGACGTGGAACTGGTGCCCGGCCACAAGACCGAAGCCTGGGCGTTCGGCCCCTCGGCGCCAGGCACCGAGTTGCGTGTGCGCCAAGGCGAGTGGCTGCGGGTACGTTTTATCAACCACCTGCCGGTCGCCACCACCATTCACTGGCACGGCATCCGCCTGCCGCTGGAAATGGACGGCGTGCCCTACGTCTCGCAACTGCCGGTACTGCCCGGTGAATATTTCGACTACAAATTCCGCGTGCCCGATGCCGGCAGCTACTGGTATCACCCCCATGTGAACAGCAGCGAAGAACTTGGCCGTGGCCTGGTCGGCCCGCTGATTGTCGAAGAGCGCGAGCCCACCGGTTTCAAACACGAATGCACCTTGAGCCTGAAAAGCTGGCACGTGGACGAAGAGGGCGCCTTTGTCGCCTTCAGCGTGCCCCGTGAAGCGGCGCGTGGTGGCACGGCCGGGCGGCTGTCGACCATCAATGGCGTGCCCCAGGCGGTGATCGATCTGTCTGCCGGGCAGATCACCCGCGTGCGCTTGCTCAACCTCGACAACACCCTGACGTACCGCCTCAACATCCCCGACGTTGAAGCGCAGATCTACGCACTGGATGGCAACCCCATCGAGCCGCGCCCGTTGGGCAAGGAATACTGGCTGGGCCCGGGCATGCGCATTTGCCTGGCGATCAAGGCGCCACCGGCGGGTCAAGAGCTGTCGATCCGTAACGGCCCGGTGCGTCTCGGCACTTTCCGTTCAGTCGCCAATACCGACGCGCCGAGCGAATGGCCGCCAGCACTGCCCGCCAACCCGATTGCCGAGCCGGACCTGGCCAATGCCGAGAAACTCAACTTCAATTTCGAGTGGGTCGGCAGCGTGTCGGTGGATGACGGCAAACCGCCGAGCCTGTGGCAGATCAACGGCAAGGCCTGGGACATCACCGACAAGACCTGCGCCGACCGCCCGATTGCCAGGCTTGAGAAGGGCAAGAGCTATATTTTTGAATTGAAGAACATGACCCAGTACCAGCACCCGATTCACCTGCACGGCATGAGCTTCAAGGTGATCGCCTCGAACCGCCACAAGGTGATTCCGTATTTCACCGACACCTACCTGCTGGGCAAGAACGAGCGTGCGCGCGTGGCGTTGGTGGCCGATAACCCAGGCGTGTGGATGTTTCACTGCCACGTGATCGACCATATGGAAACCGGCCTGATGGCCGCCATCGAGGTGGCGTGATGCGCCAGATTCGCCCCGCAGCGATTATCGACCGCAGCCGCGACCAGCACTTCATGCGCGAAGCCCTGGCCCTTGCCGCCCAGGGCGCGGCACTTGGCGAAGTGCCCGTGGGCGCGGTGCTGGTGCAAGGCGGTGAAATCATCGGCCGTGGCTTTAACTGCCCGATCAGCGGCAACGACCCCAGCGCCCATGCCGAGATGGTCGCCATTCGCGCCGCTGCGCAGGCGATCAGCAACTACCGGCTGGTGGGCAGCACGCTGTACGTGACACTGGAACCGTGCAGCATGTGCGCTGGTTTGATTGTGCATTCGCGCATCGCGCGGGTGGTGTACGGCGCGCTGGAGCCCAAGGCCGGAATTGTGCAAAGCCAGGGGCAGTTTTTTACCCAGGGTTTTCTCAACCATCGGGTGCTGTATGAAGGCGGGGTGTTGGCCGAGGAATGCGGCACGGTACTGAGTGAATTCTTCAAGGCCCGCAGAGCCAAGCCCACACTCTAAAGAACACCGAGGAGCCAATGTGGGAGCTGGCTTGCCTGCGATAGCGGTGCATCAGTCACTGATGAGTTGTCGGGCTGGCCGCCATCGCAGGCAAGCCAGCTCCCACATTTTGATCCCCATTTAGTCAGGGACATCAGTGTTTATTTCTTGGCGATAATCACCGCCCGCATCGGCGCCGGCAGCCCTTCGATGGTCTTGCTGTGATCATCCGGGTCCAGGAAATCACTCAGCGACTGATACTTCATCCACTCGGTGCCGCGTTGTTCTTCAACCGTGGTCACGCTCACATCCACACAACGCACTTCACTGAAACCCGCGCGGCGCAGCCACAGCATCAGTGCCGGCACCGACGGCAGGAACCACACGTTGCGCATTTGCGCATAACGGTCTTCCGGCACCAGCACCTGCTGCTGATCGCCTTCGACGACCAGGGTTTCCAGGACCAACTCGCCGCCTTTGACCAAGGTGTCCTTGAGCGCCAGCAAGTGCTCAATGGGCGAACGACGATGGTAGAACACGCCCATGGAAAACACCGTGTCGAAGCCTTCCAGGTTCGACGGCAGGTCTTCAAACGGGAACGGCAAGTGCCAGGCCTTTGGCTCGTTCAGGTAGCGCTGCACGGCCTGGAACTGGCAGAAGAACAGCCAGTTCGGGTCCACGCCAATGACGCTGTCGGCCCCCGCGCCGAGCATGCGCCACATGTAATAGCCGTTGCCGCAACCCACATCGAGGATGCGCTTGCCCTTCAAGTCCAGGTGGGGTGCAACCCGCGACCACTTCCAGTCCGAACGCCATTCGGTGTCCACGTGCACGCCGAACAGGTTGAACGGGCCTTTGCGCCACGGACTCAGGCCCATCAGGGCGGTGTGCATTTGTGCGCGGGTGGCGTCGTCGCAATCGGTATCAAGCGTCAGGCCATTGAGCAAATCGACTTCGCTGGGCTGGATCTGCGGCAGTGCGTCCAGCGCACTTTGCCAGCGCTCCAGGTCGCCATGGCCCTTTTCCATTTTGCTGTCGAGCTGCGCTTGCAGGCCCTGGGCCCATACGGCCAGAGGAGTACCGACCAAGTGGCGGGCGAGGGGGGACAAATCAATCATGGCAAGGCAATCAACGAGGCAAAGTTAAGACACTGGAACCACGGCACGACTTTCGAGAACCCGGCCGCCAGCAGGCGTTCGCGGTGTTCTTCGAGGCTGTCGGGTTTCATGACGTTTTCGATGGCGCTGCGCTTCTGGGCAATTTCCAGTTCGCTGTAGCCGTTGGCGCGTTTGAACGCGATATGCAGGTCGGTGAGCAGCGCGTGTTCTTCGGGATCGTTGAAACGCAGCTTTTCCGAAAGGATCAGCGCCCCGCCTGGCAGCAGCGACTGGCGGATACGCCCGAGTAACGCCAGGCGTTGGTCAGGCGCGATAAATTGCAGGGTGAAGTTCAACGCCACCACCGAAGCAGGCTTAAATTGCAGCGCGAGAATGTCGCCCTCAATCACCTCAACCGGCAGCAACTCCTGGAACATCGAGTCCTGACCGTTGAGGTATTCGCGGCAGCGCTCGACCATGGCGGCGGAGTTATCCACTGCAATCACCCGGCAGCCGTCGGTGCGCACGTGGCGACGCAAGGCTTGGGTCACAGCGCCTAGGGACGAACCGAGGTCGTAGAGCACGCTGCCCGGCTGGGCAAATTGCGCCGCAAGCACGCCGAGGTTCTCGACGATGGTCGGGTAACCCGGCACCGAGCGCTTGATCATGTCCGGGAACACCCGCACCACGTCCTCGTTAAAGGCGAAGTCCGGCACCTGGGGCAGGGGCTGGGCGAATAGGCGATCGGGTTCTTTGCTCACGGTTGTTCCGGCGACGAGGGGGGAAAGGCCGGCATTTTAGCCAAGTTGGCCCTCATGTGCGCGGGTTGTCTGATGGAAAGCCGAAGCGGTAATACCCCACTGACCCAGCCAATAGGTGGTGATCAGCAAATACGGTGCCGCATCGAAGGCCAACACAAACCGGTTGATGCCGATCAGCGTGTCGGAAAACACAAACGACACCGCCCCCGCTGCCGCAAGCCATGCCGAGCGTTTGGGCACTTCACTGCCCAGCCGTGCGAGCGCACGCCAAAGCATGGCACTGATCACCAGGGCGTAAACCACCACTGGAATCAGCAAGTCGCCGAGGCCGTGGGAAATCAAAATACTCAGCAGGATTGCCCCCACACCCAGCGCCAATACCAATGGCAACACCGCCAGGCGGCGGCAATCGCTGAAATAGGCTTTCAGATACGCCAGGTGCGCAAACAGGAACGCGCCGAGGCCAAAGATAAACAGGTCGCCCGGCCAAGCGAGCAGCACATCACCGACCAGGGAAAAAATCAGCCCCAGGCTGATCCAGCGTCGATAGTCAGTGGGCGGCGCATCATGCAGCCAGCCCAGCAGTGCCAGCACCGGCAGTGGTTTGACCAGCAGGCACAACAAGGTGGCGTGGGTGGTCAGGCCGTAGATAAAGGTGCCGGCGCCCATCAGCGCAAGGATCAGCCATGGCATATCAGTTCACCGTAATGGCGCAGTCGAAGGTTTCGGCCGGTTCGGCTTCCGGCTCCCAGGGTTGCTGGGATGTCAGGCGCAAACGGCCCTGGCCGGCCGCGAAGGCCTGGAAGCGCCAGGTGGAGTGGCCACCGCCGCCGATCACACCGGATTCCGCGCTGCTGTAGACCTCTGGGCTCAAGGCGCGCAGCACACCGCCGGCGGAATCCTGGATGGCCCAGCGGTAGCCGGTGGTGGGGTTGCTCGGCAGGGTGAGGATCAGGTTTTGTCCGGTTTTAAGCTGCAGCGGGCAGGCGCTCTGGTTGTCCACTGTGACGTTTTGCTTGGGGGCACTGGCGCATCCGGCCAGCAGGGCAAGGCTCAAGGGGAGAAGCAGGCGGGCAGCGGTCATGGAGGCTCCGTTGTGTGGCGACGAAGGGCGAGCATAACCGAAGATGAGACAAGGTGTGACAAGCAGACAGTGACAGAAACCTTTGTGGCGAGGGAGCAAGCTCCCTTGCCACAGGGTTGGAGTGAAATTTAGAAGAGCACCTTCGCCACATCCGCAAAGCGCTTGGCAAAGTGTACCGTCATGCCTTCCTTCAGGTACTCCGGCAACTCCTCAAAGCTCCCGCGATTCGGCTCCGGCAAGATCAGCTCGTGAATCTTCTGGCGGCGCGCCGCAATCACCTTCTCGCGCACGCCGCCAATCGGCAGCACATGCCCGGTCAACGTCAGCTCGCCGGTCATGGCCACGCCTTTTTTCGGCGGCTGGTTGCGTGCCAGCGACAGCAGCGCACTGGCCATGGTGACACCCGCGCTCGGGCCGTCTTTGGGTGTGGCGCCTTCCGGCACGTGCAGGTGTACAAAGGCTTCATCGAAGAACTTCGGATCGCCGCCAAACGACTTCAGGTTCGAGCTGATGTAGCTGTAGGCGATCTCGGCGGACTCTTTCATCACTTCACCCAACTGCCCGGTGAGTTTGAAGCCGCGATTGAGCGTGTGGATGCGCGTCGCCTCAATCGGCAAGGTCGCGCCGCCCATGCTGGTCCAGGCCAGGCCAGTGATCACACCAGTGCCCGACAGCACTTGCTCGTTGCGGAACACCGGCATGCCCAATGAGCTTTCCAGGTCCTTGTTGCCGATCTTGATCACCGAGTTCGGCTCATCCAGCAACTTGACCACCGCCTTGCGCACCAGTTTGCCCAGCTGTTTCTCCAACTGGCGCACCCCGGCTTCCCGCGCATAACCGTCGATCAACGCACGCAGGGCGCCGTCGCTGATGCTCAGGCTGGTTTTCGCCACGCCGGCTTTTTCCAGCTGCTTGGGCCACAGGTGACGCTTGGCGATGGCGACTTTTTCTTCGGTGATATAGCCCGACAGGCGAATCACTTCCATACGGTCCAGCAACGGGCCGGGGATCGAGTCCAGGGTGTTGGCGGTACACACGAACAGCACTTTGGACAGGTCCAGGCGCAGGTCCAGGTAGTGATCGAGGAATTCGACGTTCTGCTCAGGGTCGAGGGTTTCCAGCAGCGCAGACGCCGGGTCGCCCTGGAAGCTCTGGCCCATCTTGTCGATCTCGTCGAGCATGATCACCGGGTTCATCACTTCCACATCTTTAAGCGCCTGCACCAGCTTGCCCGGCAGGGCGCCGATGTAGGTGCGGCGATGGCCCTTGATCTCGGCCTCGTCGCGCATGCCGCCTACGCTGAACCGATAGAACGGCCGGCCCAGGGACTCGGCGATGGATTTACCCACACTGGTCTTGCCCACGCCCGGCGGGCCGACCAGCAGCACGATGGAACCGGCGACTTCGCCTTTGTAAGCACCGACCGCGAGGAATTCGAGGATGCGACTTTTGATGTCGTCCAGGCCTGCATGGTGCTTATCCAGCACTTTGCGCGCGTGTTTCAGGTCGAGCTTGTCCTCGCCATATACGCCCCACGGCACGGAAGTGGCCCAGTCCAGGTAGTTGCGTGTGACCGCGTATTCCGGCGAACCGGTTTCCAGGATCGACAGCTTGTTCATCTCTTCGCCGATGCGTTTTTGCGCCTGGGCCGGCAGCACTTTGCCCACCAGGCGTTGCTCGAACTGTTCGACGTCGGCGCTGCGGTCATCCTTGGTCAAGCCCAGCTCTTGCTGGATGACCTTGAGTTGTTCCTTGAGGAAGAACTCGCGCTGATGCTCACCGATCTTGCGGTTTACCTCGGCGGAGATTTCCTTCTGCAGGCGCGCGACTTCAACTTCCTTGCGCAGCATTGGCAATACTTTTTCCATGCGCTTGAGCATGGGGACGCAGTCCAGCACTTCCTGCAACTCGTTACCGGTTGCCGAGGTCAACGCGGCGGCGAAGTCGGTGAGCGGCGACGGGTCGTTGGGGCTGAAGCGATTGAGGTAGTTCTTCAACTCTTCGCTGTACAGCGGGTTGAGTGGCAGCAGTTCCTTGATCGCATTGATCAACGCCATGCCGTAGGCCTTGACCTCGTCGGTCGGCTGGGTGGGCTGGTGCGGGTATTCGACTTCCACCAGGTATGGCGGGCGATGGTGCTTGAGCCAGGTCTTGATGCGCACGCGGGTCAGGCCCTGGGCGACGAACTGCAGCTTGCCGTTCTCGCGGCTGGCGTGGTGCACCTTCACCAGCGTGCCGTACAGCGGCAGGCTGGAGGTGTCGAAGTGGCGCGGGTCTTCGGGTGGTGTGTCCATGAAAAACAGCGCAAGCGAGTGGTGGTCGGATTTGCTCACCAGCTCCAGGGTTTCGGCCCACGGATCTTCGTTGACGATGACCGGCAATACCTGCGCCGGGAAGAACGGCCGGTTGTGGATCGGGATGATATAGACCTTGTCCGGCAGGTTTTGCCCAGGCAGGGCCAGGCCGGTGTTGGACGAGGTTTCGTGCTCAGCGTTTTCGGGGTCGGCGTAATCGTTCAGGTCGATGTCCGGGAATTCTTGCTGGTCGCTCATGGGGCACCTGCATAAGGAAGTATGCAGGTTAGATGGGGCGGGGTAGCGGTGGTTTCAATGGTGGGCGTGAGATAGCAACATATTGCATGAAATTTCTAAAACGACGCTGAGTCCATGTGGGAGCTGGCTTGCCTGCGATAGCGGTGTGCCAGTTGATACATCGGGTGACTGATACACCGCCATCGCAGGCAAGCCAGCTCCCACATGTCAGACCGAGTGGCGTCAGCTGATTTTGTGCAGGTAAGCCGGCAGCGGCTGCTCCGGTAACACCGACAGCACCTTCAGGCGCTGCAACATCCGCTGTCGCGCCCGCTGCAAGTGCTCACGCAAATTCAGCGCCGCCGCATCAAATGCCCCATGCAGCAACAACTCCAGAATCAAGCGATGTTCGGCGAGCATGGCGGGATCTGCGCCGATTCCCAGTAAACGGTAAAAAATACGACTGATGATCATCGGGCTTTGGCCCTGGCGGATCAGCGCGGCGATCTTGCGGTTTTGCAGGCCGGCCAGGCAGCGTTGGTGCAAGTCCTCTTCGATCTGTTCGATGGTTTCCAGGCTGCAGTGTGGGCTTTGCTGGGCATCCAGCACGCGCTGCAACATCGCTTCGAGCATCTCGCGGTCCAGGTTCGGCGCACTCTGGCGCAGCGCTTCGGGTTCCAGGCAGGCGCGTAGTTCGTAGTCTTCGGTGACTTCCCGCGCGGTCAACGGCCCGGCCAGCCACTGGGAGTAGGGTTCTTTTTCCACCAGGCCACGGTCGCGCAGGCGCATCAGCGCTTCACGCACCACCGCGCGGCTGACGCTGTAGTGGTCAGCGGCGGCTTGCTCGTCCAGGCGGTAGTGGCCAAAAGCGATACATGTGGACAGCGCCGCGCCGATTTCCTCGACGATCCGTTCGCCCAGCGGCCGCGTATCCACCAACTCAGCTTCGCCATCAAGGCCCAGGTGCGCATGGCTCAGGGGCAAGCGCAGCGGCTCCATGACCAGGCCTTTGGGGTTGATCAAGTAACCTCGGCCATTGAAGCGGCAGATCAAGCCCTCGTCATGCAGCAGGTCCAAAGCCTTGCGGACTGGAACGCGGCTGGTGCCGAACAGCTCGGCCAGCGGCGCTTCCAGCAACACCAGCCCGTGGCGCGCAGTGCCGTTAACGATCGCATCACGCAACAGTTGGTGAATCATCGCGTAACGGGAGGCCGAGGCGGACACTGCTTTCATCGTGTTCTCTTGGGCGTGTAGGAAAGTGGTCGGGGATTCTCTCATAGATGCACCTGTCACTCTGCGCTACAGCGGTGGCACTTTTTTGGGGCCGCCAAGAGAGAAACGTTACTTTTTGCACCAAAATGTATTTATTAATAAAAGATACATTATTTCAATTCGAGTCAGGCTCAGCACGTGCGCCGATATTTTTTGCAGCCTGAAAAACCATCTATCCCGCTGGTGTTGACGTTATGGCTTAGGAACACCACAACACGTCCAAAGAGACTGGCACGAAATCTGCCTTTGTAAAACGTACATTTTATTAATATGTACGTTTTGTGAGGGTCATCTTGATGTCAGACGCCACCTCAATGGCCCAAGCGTTCGCCAGCGGTCGCAACGACCCGGTGCAGGCACTGGAGCAGGCACTCGTCCACGCGAGCATGGCGCCCAGTGTCTTTATCTCCCTGACCGCCGAGCGCGCACGCCGTGAGGCCGAGGCTGCCGCCGCGCGCTGGCGTGCCGGGCAGCCTTTGAGCGCATTCGATGGCGTGCCACTGGCCTGGAAAGATTTGTTCGACGTGGCCGGCAGCATCACCACCGCAGGCGCCGCCTATCGCCGCAAGGCTGCGCCGGCCTTGGTCGATGCGCCCAGTGTCGGGCTGTTGTGCCGCGCCGGAATGGTCAGCCTGGGCAAGACCAATCTCAGTGAACTGGCGTATTCCGGCCTGGGCCTGAACCCGCATTTCGGCACGCCCCATAACCCCAATGGCAGCGATCAACCGCGCATTCCCGGCGGCTCGTCGTCGGGCTCGGCGGTCGCTGTGGCGGCGGGGATCGTGCCCATCGCCATGGGCACCGACACCGCCGGCTCGATCCGCATCCCCGCGGCGCTCAATGGTGTGGTGGGCTACCGCAGCAGCTGTCGGCGCTACAGCCGCGACGGCGTATTCCCGCTGGCGCACACCCTCGACAGCCTCGGCCCGCTGACCCGCAGCGTGCGCGATGCGCTGGCCATCGACGACCTGCTCAACGGCCGCACGCAACAGCACGTCGCCCGTAGCCTCAAGGGCCAGCACTTCGTCCTTGAGCAGGGCACGTTGGAAGACATCGAGCCCGCCGTGCGCAATAACCTGCTGCGCGCGGTGGACCAGCTCAAGGCTGCCGGTGCGCTGATCGAGGTGCGCGCGTCAGCCACCTTCCAGGCCACCCTCAACCTGATCAAGCAGGACGGCTGGCTCGGCTCATTCGAAGCCTTCGCCCTGCACGAAAACTTGTTGGACAGTCGCGATGCCGAGCAACTCGACCCGCGTGTACGTCGCCGCCTGGAGGCCGCGCGTGAATTGCCTGCCAGCCAATTACTGCACCTGATCGACGCGCGTCGCCGCTTGCAACTCCAACTGGTCGATGAACTCGACGGTGCCGTTCTCATTACCCCGACCGTCGCCCATGTCGCCCCGGCCCTTGCACCGCTGCAAGCCGATGACGAGCTGTTCGTCAAAACCAACCTCGCCACCCTGCGCCTGACCATGCCCGGCAGTTTGCTCGACATGCCTGGCGTCAGCCTGCCCAGCGGCCGTGATGCCCTGGGTTTACCCACCGGCCTGCTGCTCAGCGCCCCAAGCGGCGAAGACGCACGTCTGCTCAGGGCCGCACTGTCGGTCGAAACCACCCTGAATTTTTAAGGAGACATACCATGGCTAAAGACATTCTCTGTGCATTTGGCGTCGACGTAGACGCCGTCGCCGGCTGGCTCGGCTCCTACGGCGGTGAAGACTCGCCGGACGACATCTCCCGCGGCTTGTTCGCAGGTGAAATTGGCGCGCCGCGCCTGCTCAAACTGTTCGAACGCTACGGCCTGCGCACCACCTGGTTTATTCCCGGTCACTCAATGGAAACCTTCCCCGAGCAGATGAAAGCGGTGGCCGACGCCGGCCACGAAATCGGCGTGCACGGCTACAGCCACGAAAACCCGATCGCGATGACCGCCGAGCAGGAAGAAATCGTCCTCGATAAGTCGATCGAGCTGATCACCCAGGTCACCGGCAAGCGCCCGACCGGTTATGTCGCGCCCTGGTGGGAGTTCAGCAAGGTCACTAACGAGTTGCTGCTGAAAAAAGGCATCAAGTACGACCACAGCCTGATGCACAACGACTTCCATCCGTACTACGTGCGCAAGGGCGACAGCTGGACCAAGATCGATTACAGCCAGCACCCGGATACCTGGATGAAACCTTTGGTGCGCGGCGAAGAAACCGACCTGGTGGAAATCCCGGCCAACTGGTACCTCGACGACCTGCCGCCGATGATGTTCATCAAAAAAGCCCCCAACAGCCACGGCTTCGTCAACCCGCGCCACCTGGAAGAGATGTGGCGCGACCAGTTCGACTGGGTTTACCGCGAACACGAACACGCGGTGTTCACCATGACCATCCACCCCGACGTGTCCGGCCGCCCGCAAGTGCTGTTGATGCTCGAGCGCCTGATCGAACACATCCAGAGCCATGCCGGCGTGCGCTTTGTCACTTTTGACGAAATTGCCGACGATTTTATCCGCCGCCAACCGCGTACCTGATCTGAGTCATCCGTTACCTGTGGTTCAGGTTCCACCTTGGCTAGTCGGCATTTGCCCCAACCCTGCGAGGCGCGATTTATGTCCATCTACAATAAGCTTGACCTGACTGGCTGGAAACCCCGGCAACTGACGTCGCAAGAGGTGCGCTTTGCCACCTGGATCGCGTTTTTCGCCTGGGTGTTTGCGGTGTATGACTTCATCCTCTTCGGCACCTTGCTGCCGGAGATCGGCCGGCATTTTGGCTGGGGTGAAGTGGAGCAAGCTGAAATTGCAACATGGGTGGCGGTGGGCACAGCGGTGGTCGCCTTTGCGATTGGCCCGGTAGTGGACAAGTTGGGCCGGCGCAAAGGCATTATTTTTACCGTGGCAGGTTCCGCGCTGTGCTCGGCACTTACCGCGATTGGCGGTGCGTGGGGCAAGTCGCCGCTGATTCTGATTCGTTCGCTGGGCGGCCTGGGCTATGCCGAGGAAACCGTCAACGCCACGTACCTGAGCGAGCTGTATGGCGCCTCGGAAGACCCACGACTGACCAAGCGCCGCGGGTTTATCTACAGCCTGGTGCAGGGCGGCTGGCCGGTGGGCGCGTTGATCGCTGCCGGGTTGACCGCGCTGTTGCTGCCGATTATCGGCTGGCAGGGGTGTTTCATTTTTGCAGCGATCCCGGCCGTCGTGATCGCGATCATGGCGCGCAAGCTCAAGGAGAGCCCGCAGTTCCAGATCCATCAGCGCATCAGCGAACTGCGTAAAAGCGGCGCGGTAAAAGAAGCGCAAAACGTCGCTGTGACTTACGGCGTCGACTACGACGAACACAGCAAGGCTGGCCTTAAAGCCGCCTTCCGTGGCCCGGCCCGGCGCGCCACGCTGGTAATCGGCGCCGCGCTGTTGCTCAACTGGGCGGCCATCCAGGTGTTCAGCGTGCTCGGCACCTCGGTGATCGTCAGCGTGCACCATATTTCGTTCGAGAATTCGCTGATCATCCTCGTGCTCTCCAACCTGGTGGGCTACTGCGGTTACCTGACCCACGGCTGGATGGGCGACAAGATCGGCCGCCGCAACGTGATCGGCCTGGGCTGGATGCTCGGTGGCCTGGCATTTGCCGGGATGCTGTTTGGCCCAAGCAACATGCCGATGGTGGTCGGGCTTTACAGCCTGGGCCTGTTCTTCCTGATCGGGCCTTACTCGGCGGCGTTGTTCTTTATCAGCGAGAGTTTCCCCACCAGCATCCGCGCCACCGGCGGCGCGATCATCCATGCCATGGGGCCGATTGGTGCAGTGGTCGCAGGGTTTGGCGCCACCCAGGTGTTGTCCGCCGGCAGTGACTGGCAGACCGCCGCGCTGTGGTTCGGCGCGCTGCCGTGCTTCTTATCCGGCGCGCTGATGTTTGCCGCACGCCATGTGCGTCCGGAAACCGTTCAGTAAGGAGTGTTAGATGAGCCGTAAAGTTGCCTTGATTACCGGTGCCGCCAGCGGCATCGGCCAAGCCCTCGCCGTGGCGTATGCGCGCAGCGGCGTGGCGGTGGTCGGTGGGTATTTCCCGGCCGATCCCCATGACCCGCATACCACCGTGGCCCTGGTGAAAGAAGCCGGCGGCGAATGCCTGATGTTGCCGCTGGACGTGGGCAATAGCGCCTCGGTAAACGCCCTGGCCGAGGCCGCCGTGCAGCACTTCGGCCGCCTCGATTACGCCGTGGCCAACGCCGGTTTGCTGCGCCGCGCGCCGTTGCTGGAGATGACCGATGAGCTGTGGGACGAGATGCTCAATATCGACCTGACGGGAGTGATGCGCACCTTCCGCGCTGCAAGCCGGCACATGAAAGAGGGCGGCGCGCTGGTGGCGATTTCATCGATTGCCGGCGGTGTGTATGGCTGGCAGGAACACAGCCATTACGCGGCGGCAAAAGCCGGCGTGCCGGGGTTGTGCCGTTCGCTGGCGGTGGAGTTGGCGGCGTTGGGGATTCGTTGCAATGCGGTGATTCCGGGGTTGATCGAGACGCCGCAGTCGTTGGATGCGAAGAATTCTTTGGGGCCGGAAGGCTTGGCCAAGGCC
>NZ_WKDB01000082.1:0-25722 GCF_021606215.1 Pseudomonas sp. PA-5-4B
CGCCACAACAACAACAACAACAACAACAACAACAACAACAACAACAACAACAACAACAACAACAACAACAACAACAACAACAACAACAACAACAACAATCAGTTTCAGCCCTTGGCCCCACGCTCAATCGCAAACCCAGCCCAGGTCTGGCTCACCGGCATCAGCTCCAACCGGTTGATGTTCACGTGCGCCGGGGTATTCATCACCCAGAAGATCGTGTCGGCAATGTCCTGCGGCTGGATCGGCTCGGCACCGGCATAGGTCGCGTCATAACGCGCCTGGTCACCGCCAAAGCGCACCAGCGAGAACTCGCTCTCACACAGGCCTGGCTCGATGTTGGTCACGCGCACGCCGGTGCCTTGCAGGTCGCAACGCAGGTTCAGCGAGAACTGCTTCACGAACGCCTTGGAGCCGCCATACACGTGGCTGCCCGGGTAAGGGTAGTTACCGGCGATGGACCCCAGGTTGATGATGCCGGCGCCACGGCCGTGGGCGATCAGGCGCGGCAACAGCAGGTTGGTGGTGGTCAGCAGGCCTTTGATGTTGGTGTCGACCATGGTTTCCCAATCGTCGAGGCTGCACTTGGGCGCAGGGTCGGTGCCCACGGCCAGGCCGGCGTTGTTGATCAGCCCGCGCAACTTGGCGAACGACGGCGGCAGGTTGGCGATGGCCTCCTCCATACCCTTGCGGTCACGCACGTCCACCACCAGGCCATGCACTTCGGTCTGCTTGGAAAGCTCTTCGACCAAGGCATTTAAACGGTCAGCACGACGGCCGGTAAGTACCAGTTTCCATCCAGCGTCGGCAAAACGACGGGCGCAAGCTTCGCCAAAACCAGAGGTGGCGCCAGTAATAAACAGCGTGTCGGACATGGTGTTCTCCTTGCGGGCATCGGAAAAAAAACAGCCAGCAGAATGCCCTTACGCCGCGATTGCAGCAACCGCTAAGCGCATAACTTCATACACGGCTGGTTGTTTTTTGATCACATTAGGCAAAGCCTTATAGAACGTGGCGTGCAGCCATATGCACGCAGGTTATCCACAACTGCGCCCACAGTCTTTGGGGGCAAGTGTAAAAAGCGCCAAGCCGCTCTATACAAGGCTTGCAGACGATTTCAGAAAGTTTTTTGCTTGACCTTGGCCAAGGCGTATGTAGCCCAATGGCAAGAGGGAAAATCCGAACGATGGCTCCAGGCCAGTCATTCCGGCCTCTGCGGCCGTCTTTCCAGAGTTTAGTCACAGACTTATCCACAGGCTGATCAGACATAAATCAGTCATATACCTGTGTCTTTAAACAGGTTGACAAAGCCCTCGGCAGGCCACCAAAAACTGGCTGATCAATAAACAACCACCACGCTGCAAGCCCCGTTTTTAAAGGCTTGCAGCCAGCTACTCCCACGTTACCCACAGCCGGTTCCACAGCGGATGGGGACAAGTCAAAACTGTGACAAAACAGGGATTTGCGGCGGCTATATGTCGCGCTTTGGAGGGTCTCTGGATTTGTTTTCCACAATTTGGCGGGAGCACTGAAAACACCCCAAAAACACCTGTGGATGATCGTTCCCACGCTCCGCGTGGGAATGCAGCAAAGGACGCTCCGCGTCCCCAAGCGTGACGCGGAGCGTCACAAGAGGCATTCCCACGCAGAGCGTGGGAACGATCAGGGGCAGGGATCAATGCCCGCCGAGGTAGGCGTTGCGCACTTCCTCGTTCACCAGCAACTCCTTACCGGTGCCCGTCAGGCGGATCTCGCCGTTAACCATCACATACGCCCGGTCCGACAGACGCAGCGCGTGGTTAGCGTTTTGTTCCACCAGGAAGATAGTCATCCCGGTGGCCGCCAGCTCGCGCAGTGTGGCAAAAATCTGCTTCACCACAATGGGCGCCAGGCCCAGGCTCGGTTCGTCCAGCAACAGCAGTTTGGGCCGGCTCATCAGCGCGCGGGCGATGGCGAGCATTTGCTGCTCACCACCGGACATGGTCATTGCGCGCTGGGTGCGCCGCTCCTTGAGCCGCGGGAACAGCTCGAACATGCGCTGCATGTCTTCCTGCGCATACTTGTCGCCAATCGGGATGGTGCCCATCAGCAGGTTTTCCTCGACGGTCATGTCGGGGAACACCCGCCGCCCTTCCGGCGACTGCGCAATGCCGTTGGAGGCGATGTAGTGGGACGACTTGTGGGTAATGTCGACGCCGTTGTACAGAATTTGCCCGGACTCGGCGCGCGGCTGGCCGAAAATCGACATCAGCAGCGTGGATTTACCCGCGCCGTTGGAGCCGATCAGGCTCACGGTTTCGCCTTCGTTAATGTGCAGCGAGACTTTTTTCAGGGCCTGGATCGGGCCGTAAAACACGTCCAGGTCCTTCATTTCGAGGATAGGTGCACTCATACCAGCTCCTCTTCGTCTGCGCCCAAGTAGGCGGCAATCACTTTCGGGTCGTTGCGGATCGCGTCCGGGCCGCCTTCGGCGATCACGTTGCCGTGGTCGAGCACCACGATGTGGTCGGAAATACTCATCACCATGCCCATGTCGTGTTCGATCAGCACCACTGTCAGGTCGTGTTCGTCGCGCAGCAGGCGAATCATCGC
This sequence comes from Pseudomonas sp. PA-5-4B, assembly GCF_021606215.1. NCBI lineage: Bacteria > Pseudomonadati > Pseudomonadota > Gammaproteobacteria > Pseudomonadales > Pseudomonadaceae > Pseudomonas > Pseudomonas sp. PA-5-4B. The sequence continues at coordinate 2,590 of NZ_WKDB01000082.1, forward strand.
GCTGAGGGCTTCGGTTTCCTGCGGGTTGAGGCCCGCCGCCGGTTCGTCCAGGCAGATGATCTGCGGCCGGGTGCACATGGCGCGCGCGATTTCCAGGCGGCGTTGCTGGCCGTAGGAAAGCTCACCGGCCAGGCGGTTGGCGCAGTCCACCAGGTCCACCACTTCCAGCCAATAGAAGGCGTGGTCGAGGGCATCGCTTTCGGCCTTACGGTAGCCCTTGGTATTGAGGATGCCCGCCAGCATGTTGCGGTTGACCCACATGTGCTGGGCCACCAGCAGGTTTTCCAGCACCGACATTTCCTTGAACAGGCGAATGTTCTGGAAGGTCCGCGCCAACCCTGCGCGGTTGACCAGGTGGGTGCCGCCGAACATCTTGTAGTACACGCGGCTGAAGAAGCTTTTTGGCGACACAAAGTCGACGGCCTTGAAGCGTTCGCCGAGCAACTGGATCACGTTGGTCTGCTTGCCACGAATGTTCAGTTCGATCTTGCCGCCGCTGGCTTTGTAGAAGCCGGTGAGGCAGTTGAACACCGTGGTCTTGCCCGCGCCGTTGGGGCCGATCAGGGCGAAGATCGAGTTGCGTTTGACCTTGAGGCTCACATCGCTCAAGGCCTTGATGCCACCGAAGTGCATCATCAGGTGTTCCACTGAGAGGACGACTTCTTTGCTCATGGCGCCACTCCTTTACGTGGGGTCACACCGGTTCGGCTGATGCGGATCAGCCCGCGTGGCCGCCAAATCATCATCACCACCATCAACACGCCAAACAGCAGCACGCGGTATTCGGAGAAGCTGCGCAGCAACTCCGGCGCAACCGTCAATACGAACGCCGCAATCACCACGCCGACTGTCGAGCCCATGCCGCCCAATACCACGATGGCCAGGATCAGCGCCGATTCGAAGAAGGTAAACGACGACGGGTTGACGAAGCCCTGGTAGCTGGCGAAGAACACCCCGGCCAGGCCCGCAGTCGAGGCTCCGATAGTGAACGCCGAGAGCTTGACCAGCACATGGTTCAGGCCCATGGAACGGCAGGCGATTTCATCTTCGCGCAAGGCTTCCCAGGCGCGGCCGACCGGCATACGGGTCAGGCGGTGCTTGATGTACAGCACGGCCAGTACCACCAGGAACAGCACGATGTAGATGAACATGAACTTGATGTTGGGGTTGTAATCGATGCCGAAGAACTCGTGGAACGGAATCCCGCCATCCTTGGCCTTGCGCCCGAATTCCAGGCCGAGAAAGGTCGGCGAAGGCACCGGCATACCGTTGGGGCCACCGGTGAACGACAGCCAGTTGTTGAGCACCAGGCGGATGATTTCACCAAAGCCCAGGGTCACGATGGCGAGATAATCGCCGTGCATTCGCAGCACCGGGAACCCGAGTATGCAGCCCGCCAGCGCGGCAGCGATGGCCGCCAGAGGCAACACACTCCAGAAGCCCAGGCCCAGGTATTGATAACCGAGCGCCAGGCCGTAGGCGCCGATGGCGTAGAACGCCACGTAACCCAGGTCGAGCAAACCGGCCAGGCCCACCACGATGTTCAGGCCAAGGCCGAGCAACACGTAGATCAGCCCGAGAATCACCACGGTCAGCAGGTACTTGTTGGCGAAGATCGGGAACACGATCGCGATCACGATCAGTGCCGGGATGATCCAGCGCAGCCGCGATTTGTAGTCCGGCGGCAACACGTGCACGCCGGAGCCACTGCTCTCGAAACCCTGCAGGATCTTCACGCCCTTGGGGGTTTGCAGGAACAGGCTCAAGGCAAAGCGCCCGGCCATCACGATGGCGACCAACGTGGCCACCCGCGCAGGCTCGAGGTTAAAGCTATAGCCGTCGAGGACCACGCCGACGATCGGGCCGAACACGATCAACGAAATCAGCCCGGCAAGGACCGTATCGACCACACTTTTCTTGATATCGATAGATTTGGCAGCAGACATGTTTACACCTTAGCCACGAGTGGGCGACCAAGCAGGCCCTGAGGACGGAAGATCAGAATCACCACCAGCAGGGAGAAGCTGAACACGTCTTTGTAGTCAGAGTTGATCAACCCCGAGAACAGCGACTCGGAGATACCCAGGATGATCCCGCCCAACATCGCCCCAGGCAGGGAACCGATGCCGCCGAGTACCGCTGCGGTAAACGCCTTAATGCCGATGATAAAGCCGGCATAGAAGTCGAAGGTGCCGTAGTTGAGGGTGATCAGCACGCCGGCCAGGGCGGCCATGGCGGCACCGATGACGAACACGTAGGAGATCACGCGGTCGGTGTTGATGCCCAGGATCGAGGCCATCTTGCGGTCTTGCTGGGTGGCGCGGCACATGCGGCCGAGCTTGGTGTATTTGATGATGTAGGTCAGCAGGCCCATGCCGAGAAACGCGGCCACCAGGATAAACACCTTGGTGTAGGTCAACTGCACGAAGCCCGTGCCGATATCGACGCGCCAGGCGCCGGCCAGCAGGGTTGGAATGCCTTGTTGTTTCGCGCCCTGAGCGATCTGCGCATAGTTTTGCAGGATCAGGGAGATACCGATGGCGCTGATCAGCGGTGCCAGTCGGGTAGAGTTACGCAGCGGTTTGTAGGCGACACGCTCGATGACCCAACCGTACACGCCGGTGACGACCACGGTGAAGATCAGAGTGCCGAGAATGAGCAGCGGGAAGGATTCGATGCCGAAGTAAGCCAGCAGTGCCAGACTGATCGCCGCGAGGTAAGCGGAAATCATATAAACCTCGCCGTGGGCGAAGTTGATCATGCCAATGATGCCATAGACCATTGTGTAGCCGATGGCGATCAGGCCGTAGACCGACCCGAGGGTCAGGCCGTTGACCAGTTGCTGCAGGAAAATACCATCCATAACGCAATCTCACGCGGTGAGCACCTGCACACGGTTGAGTGCGCGGCGCTTCTGGAGGAAAAGACAGATATCGATATCAACACCACTCCCTGTGGGAGCGGGGCCCTGTGTGGGAGCTGGCTTGTGTGGGAGCTGGCTTGCCTGCGATTGCATCACCTGGGTACTACTGAAGTACCGAGGTGCCTGTATCGCAGGCAAGCCAGCTCCCACAACAAGCCCGCTCCTACATGGGTTCCGTGGTGCTTGTTCTTACTTCTGCTTTTCCAACTGGTGGTATTTGCCGTCTTTATCCCACTGGTAAACCACGTAGTCGGAGATTTTCAGGTCGCCCTTGGTATCCCAGGCTTTTTCGCCCATGACGGTTTTCACCGGGTGAGCCTTGAGCCACTTGGCGGCGTCTTCGCCTTTGTTGGATTTGGCGCCGTTGAAGCCGGCGGCCAGGGCTTGCAGCGAGGCATAGGCATACAGGGTGTAGCCCTCTGGCTCGTAGCCGGCTTTGCGGAACTCTTCCACTACAGCCTTGCTGTCTGGCAGCAGACGCGGGTCGGCGCCGAAAGTCATGTACACGCCGTCTACGTATTGCTTGCCGCCAGCGGTGGCAACCAGTTCGTCAGTCACTACGCCGTCATCGGACATGAACTTGACGTCCTTGAGGCCGGCTTCACGAATCTGGCGAACCAGTGGGCCGGCTTCAGGGTGCAGACCACCGAAATACACGACGTCAGCGCCCAAGGAGCGGATTTTGGTAACCAGGGCGCTGAAGTCTTTCTCGCCACGGGTCAGGCCTTCTTCCAGCACCGGCTTGACGCCGCGCTTGGTCAGTTGGGCAGCGGTGGCATCGGCCAGGCCTTTGCCGTAGGTGTCCTTGTCGTTGATGACCGCGACTTTCTTGCCCTTGAGCACGTCGACGATGTAATCGCCGGCGACGATGCCCTGCTGGTCGTCACGACCACACATGCGGAACATGGCACCCAGGCCGCGTTCTGTCACTTGTGGGTTGGTAGAGCCTGGAGTGATCGCGATGATGCCCGCTTCGTCGTAGACCTCAGAGGCGGGAATGGTATTCGACGAGCAGAAGTGCCCTACCACGCCGATCACTTTGTCCTGGTCCGCCAGACGGTTAGCCACGGCCACGGCCTGCTTGGGTTCGCAAGCATCGTCACCGGCAACCAGCACGACTTTCTCACCGTTAATGCCGCCAGCCTTGTTGATCACTTCGGCTGCCGCCTGGGCACCCTTCATGTACTGCTCACCGAACGAGGCGTTGGCGCCGGTCATCGGCCCCGCAACGCCAATCTTCACATCAGCTTGAACAAACGCAGAAACACCCAACGCCGCTGCAACGGCGAGGGCCAGAAAACCTTTCTTGTAAAACGTCTGGGACATGAGTGGTGCTCCGAGGTTTTTGTTTATTGGCACTACGAATTCGCGTCAAACTTTCACAGGAAAGCCCAGAGCAAGGCGCGTGCCATTACTTTTTTATTCTTCAAAAAGACACGGTGTCATTGTTATTACAGGCGTTTCGACTCCCTTTGCCAGTACGTGCAACCGTCTAGCATCGAAAGGTGCAACCGATGGATCCAAAAAGTACAACCCTGGCAGGTCGCACCTGCAACCGGATGCATAAACGACAGTTCCTACAGCTGTAACAATGTGCGTAACGGAACTGCACATTTACAGTGCGTGATTGCTACGACTTGCACCAATACAGATTAGTAGCCTGCTAAGAAGATGCAGGCTTTTGACAGGTATTTCGCTGATCACACCACGATCCGCAGGCATTGCCCGGCGTGATACAGCGAGAACCCCGCTTCATACAGGCAACTGCGCAGGCCCACCCCGGCCAGCGGTTGCATCGGCGCAAACGGGATCGGCAACGCCTGTGGATCCTGGTGACATAAGTAGTCGGCAAAGGCCTTGCCCACCACACTGCCCGTGGTCACGCCGCGGCCGTTATAACCGGTGACGGCGACCAGACCGGGGGCCGGCTCGAACAGGCGCATCAGGTGGTCCGGGGTGAAGGCGATGCAGCCGGTCCAAGTGCATTCCCACTGCACCGATTTGAGGTACGGGAAGTAATGCTGCTGCACCCGATCGGCCCACGCCTTAAGGAACCACGTCGGTTTCTGGTTGCCATTGCCCAGGCTGCCGAGCAACAAGCGGCCATCCGCGTCGCGGCGGATGCTGCTTAACACCTGGCGTGTGTCCCACGAGCCCTGCCCGCCGGGGAGGATCTGTTTGGCGGCGTCGTCCGTCAGCGGTGCCGAGGCGACCTGGTAGTAATAGCCGGGGAAAAAGTTGCGCCGCAGCTCGGTCCATTCGCCTTCGGTATAAGCGTTGGAGGCGATCACCACTTGCGCCGCCTGCACTGAACCTTGGGCGGTCTGCACCGACCAGACTGCACCTTGGCGTTCAAGCTGAGTGACTGGCGAATGATCGAACAGTTGCCCGCCAAGCCCCACGGCGGCATTCGCCAGGCCACTGGTGTAGGCCATTGGGTTCAAGGTGCCGGCACGCCGGTCCAGCAGGGCGGCGGCGATCTTTTTGGTGCCGGCGGCCTGTTCACACGCCTGGCCCGTGAGCAGCTCGACGGGGGCGCCACGGCGTTTCCATTGCTCTTCGCGACTGCGCAAATCCGCCTCGCCACGGGCGTTATGCGCCATGTGCAAGGTGCCCTCACGGCGCAGTTGGCAATCAATCTTGTATTTGTCGATCAGGCTGAACACCAGCGACGGCGCCGCGCCCAGCATGCGGTTGAGCTGAATGCCCACCGCCTCGCCAAAACCGGCTTCGATCTCGTCCGGCGGGATCCACATACCGGCGTTGACCAGCCCGACGTTACGCCCCGAACCGCCATGGCCGGTGCGATGAGCCTCCAGCACGGCGACGCTTTTGCCTTGCTCCAGCAGGTGAATGGCGGCCGACAAGCCGGTGATACCGGCACCGATCACGCACACATCAACCTTGACCTCGCCCTTGAGCGCGGCGCGATCGGGCCGGCCTGGGGTGAGTTGTTCCCATAAACATGTTTCGCGTAGTGCCATTGCCAGACTCCGATGAGACCCAACAAACAACTATTTCCGAACTGCAAACCCAATCAACTGTGGGAGCTGGCTTGCCCGCGATAGCGGTGTATCAGTCACCACCGCTATCGCAGGCAAGCCAGCTCCCACATTGATCCCACTTCGACTTGGGGGATCAGTCGAAGGTGATGCCTTGGGCCAAGGGCAGCTCCAACGAGTAGTTCACGGTATTGGTCTGGCGACGCATATACCCGCGCCATGCATCCGAACCCGACTCACGCCCCCCACCGGTCTCTTTCTCACCGCCAAACGCGCCACCAATCTCCGCGCCGCTCGGGCCGATGTTGACGTTGGCGATGCCGCAGTCACTGCCCACCGCCGACATGAACTGCTCGGCTTCACGCACGTCGGTGGTGAAGATGCACGAGGACAGGCCTTGCGGCACGGCGTTATTCAGGCGCAAGGCTTCGGTGAAGTCGCTGTAGCCAACCACATACAGAATCGGCGCGAAGGTTTCGGTACACACCACGTCACTTTGCTCGGGCATCTCCACAATGGCCGGCGACACGTAGTAGGCATTCGGGAACTTGTCTTCCAGCTGGCGCTTGCCGCCGAACACCTTGCCGCCTTCGCTCAAGGCTTGCTCCAGGGCGTCCTGCATGTTCTCGAAGCCGTGCTTGTCGATCAGCGGGCCGATCAGGTTGCCTTCCAGCGGGTGGCCGATGCGCACTTTGGAATAGGCGGCTTTGAGACGGGTAACGATTTCTTCCTTGACCGACTCATGGGCGATTAAACGGCGCAAGGTGGTGCAACGCTGGCCGGCAGTGCCGACGGCGCTGAACAGAATGGCGCGCACGGCCATGTCGAGGTCGGCGCTCGGGCCGAGGATCATCGCGTTGTTGCCGCCCAGCTCAAGGATGCTGCGGGCGAAACGTGCGGCGACTTTCGGCGCCACTTCGCGGCCCATGCGCGTGCTGCCGGTGGCGCTGATCAGCGCAACGCGCGGGTCATCCACCAGCGCCGCACCGGCGTCACGGCCGCCAATGATCACTTGGCTGAGGTAGTCGGGGGCGCCGTCGAACTTCTTCAGTACGCGCTCGAACAATGCCTGGCAGGCCAAGGCGGTCAGCGGGGTCTTTTCCGAGGGTTTCCAGATCACCGCGTTGCCGCACACCAGCGCCAGCGTGGTGTTCCACGCCCACACGGCGACCGGGAAGTTGAAGGCGCTGATCACGCCGACCACACCCAGCGGGTGCCAGGTTTCACGCATGTGGTGGCCTGGGCGCTCGGAGGCGATGGTCAAGCCGTACAACTGGCGGGACAGGCCCACGGCGAAGTCGCAGATGTCGATCATCTCCTGCACTTCACCCAAGCCTTCCTGGGTGATCTTGCCGGCCTCCCACGACACCAACTCGCCCAGGTCGGCTTTATATTCGCGCAATACATCGCCGAACTGGCGCACCAGCTCGCCGCGACGCGGTGCCGGCACCTTGCGCCAGGCCTCGAATGCATGCTCGGCGCGACTGACCTGCTGCTCCACTTCAGCGGCACCTTCCCAGTGCACACTGCCGATACGGCTGCCATCAATCGGCGAATGCACGGGCTGTTTACCCGACTGGTACAGCGCCGGGTTTACCCCGAGACGGTCAAGCAATGCGGCAACCATGGGTCACTCCTTCAAACTCAAACAGAAAATTCGCGCCGCCACAGACACGGCGATCCAGACCTTATTTGTAGCTGGCCCAAGACTTGCCAACAAACGACGATTAGGCGAGATATCATTCCGTTTACTCATGCAAAGAATAAAAAGAGGCGTGCCGTGCTGAATAAAAGACATTTGCCCTCGATCACCGCCCTGCAGTGTTTCGAAGCCGCCACCCGCCACCTGAGCTTCACCCGCGCTGCCGAGGAACTGAACCTCACGCAAAGCGCGGTGAGCAAGCAGGTCGCGCAGCTGGAAGAATTGCTCCAACACCTATTGTTTCGCCGGGTGCGCCGCCGCTTGCAGATGACCCCGGCAGGGGATTTGTACCTGGTGGAAGTGCGCAAAATCCTCACGCAAGTGGAGATGTCCACCCACTACCTGCGCTCCTACGGCGGCGAGACCGAAGTGCTGCGCGTGTCCACGCCCTACACGTTCGGCGCGCGCTGGCTGGTGCCGCGCCTCAAGGGCTGGCGTTTGCGTCACCCGCAGATCCACCTGGACCTGTGCAACGAGCAGGAGCCGGACGAACTGTTGCAAGGCAAGGCCGACATGGCTTTCTACTTCGGCCAGCGTTCACGGCCGGGCACCGAGAGCCTGAAACTGTTCAGCGAAGAGTTGGTGCCGGTGTGTGCGCCAGAGAGCTTGCCTGCGCAGCCATTCACCGACCCCACGCAACTGAGCAACCTGGTGCTGCTGCAAAACGCCTCGCGACCGCAAGGCTGGCATGACTGGTTCGCCAGCCAGGGCTACCAGACCGAGCACAGCTACCACGGGCCGCGTTTTGATACCTTTTATATGTGCATTCGGGCGGCGCAGGTCGGCTGTGGCGTGGCCTTGTTGCCGCGCTTTCTGGTGGAAGAAGAGCTGGCCGAGGGCAAGCTGGTGATTCCCTGGCAGCATGCGATGCCCAGCCAGGATGCGTATTACCTGGCGTATCCCGAGCATTCGGCGGAGGTGCCCAAGGTGCGTGAGTTTGTGAAGTGGATGATGGAGCAGGTTTAGCTCTTTTTGGGCTGCACCACCGCTATCGCAGGCAAGCCAGCGCCCACCTTTGGAATGCATTTCAAGTGTGGGAGCTGGCTTGCCTGCGATGAGGCCAGTGGCCGCACTGAAAAAATCACTGGCAAAACCCTACAGGTCTATGCGCCACTAGCACCCTTCCTTAATTGTGCGTAAAGGCCGGCGCCCATCGCCGACCCGTCTGGAGATTCCCGTTATGAGCGAGAGTGTGTTTGCCGATCGCATCGTGCAGAACTTGCTCGACACCGACTTCTACAAGTTGACCATGATGCAGGCGGTGCTGCACAACTACCCGAACGTGGAAGTTGAATGGGAGTTTCGTTGCCGCAACAGTGAAGACCTGCGCCCGTACCTGGCGGAAATCCGCTACCAGATCGAACGCCTCGCCGAGTTGAGCCTGAGCCCCGACCAGTTGGGCTTCCTGGAACGCATCAGCTTTATGAAGCCGGACTTCCTGCGCTTTCTGGGGCTGTTTCGCTTCAACCTGCGCTATGTGCAAACCGGCATCGAGAACGGCGAGCTGTTTATCCGCCTGCGTGGGCCGTGGCTGCATGTGATCCTGTTTGAAGTGCCGATGCTGGCCATCGTCAGCGAAGTGCGTAACCGCTACCGCTACCAGACCGTCATCCTCGAACAGGCCCGCGAACAGCTGTACCGCAAATTCGACTGGCTGTCCGCCAATGCCAGCAGCGAAGAGCTCTCGGAGCTGCAAGTGGCCGACTTCGGCACCCGCCGGCGCTTCTCGTACCGCGTGCAGGAAGAAGTGGTCAGCGTGCTCAAGCACGACTTCCCCGGGCGTTTTGTCGGCACCAGCAACGTGCACCTGGCCCGCGAGTTCGACATGAAACCGCTGGGCACCATGGCCCACGAATGGATCATGGCCCACCAACAACTCGGCCCGCGCCTGATCGACAGCCAGATCGCCGCCCTCGATTGCTGGGTACGCGAATACCGTGGCCTGCTCGGCATCGCGCTGACCGACTGCATCACCACCGACGCGTTCCTGGGCGATTTCGACCTGTACTTCGCCAAGCTCTTTGACGGCCTGCGCCACGACTCCGGTGACCCGATTCAATGGGCCGAAAAAGCCATCGCCCACTACCACAAGCTCGGTATCGAGCCGATGAGCAAGACCCTGGTGTTCTCCGACAGCCTGACGCTGCCCAAGGCCCTGGAGATTTTCCGCGCATTGCGCGGTCGCATTAATGTCAGCTTCGGTATCGGCACCAACCTGACCTGTGACATTCCGGGTGTTGAACCGATGAGCATCGTGCTTAAAATGACCGCCTGCAATGGCCAGCCCGTCGCGAAAATTTCCGATGAGGCGGGCAAGACCCACTGCACCGATCCGAATTTTGTCGCCTATTTGCGTCACGTTTTTAAAGTACCTGCCCTTTCCAGCAAGGAGTGAATCATGCAAGCCGTACAGCGTGAGATTGCGCAGCAGCTCAAGGTCCAAGCACCGTTCAACGACCAGGCCGCCCTTGAGGCCGAAGTGGCGCGCCGCGTAGGGTTTATCCAAGGCTGCCTGCGCAATTCCGGGCTCAAGAGCTTGGTGCTGGGCATCAGCGGCGGTGTCGACTCGCTGACCGCCGGCCTGCTGGCCCAGCGTGCAATGAAAGAACTGCGCGCCAGCACAGGTGATGAAGCCTACCGTTTTATCGCGGTGCGCCTGCCCTACGAAACCCAGTTCGACGAACACGACGCCCAGGCGTCGGTGGACTTTATCGACCCGGACGAACGCCACACCGTGAACATCGGCCCGGCGGTTAAATCCCTGGCCAATGAAGTGGCGGCGTTTGAAGGCAAGGCGGCGGTGTCGCGTGATTTCGTGCTGGGCAACACCAAGGCGCGCATGCGCATGGTGGCGCAGTACACCATCGCTGGCGCGGCCGGTGGTTTGGTGATCGGCACTGACCATGCGGCGGAAGCGGTGATGGGTTTCTTCACCAAGTTCGGTGACGGTGCCTGCGACCTGGCGCCGCTGAGCGGATTGGTGAAGAACCAGGTGCGTGCGATTGCGCGGCACTTTGGCGCGCCGGAGTCGCTGGTCGAGAAGATCCCGACTGCCGACCTTGAAGACCTGTCGCCGGGCAAACCGGACGAAGCCTCACACGGCGTGACCTACGCCGAGATCGATGCGTTCCTGCACGGCGAGCCGGTGCGTGAGGAAGCGTTCAAGATTATCTGCGACACGTATAGCAAGACTGAGCACAAGCGCGTCATGCCATTTGCGCCGTGAGGTAGACCGCAATCGCAGCGGTGCGACGATTCGACAAGCCAGCTCCCACACTTGACCGAGTTCCAACAGGGGAACGCGGTCAAATGTGGGAGCTGGCTTGCCTGCGATGAACGATAACGCGGTGTTACTTGACTACCACAGTGCCTTTCATCATCGAGATGTGGCCCGGGAACGAGCAGAAGAACGCGTAATCCGTGCCGGCAGCCAGTTTCGACACATCAAACGTCACCGAATCTTTCTCACCAGCACCAATGATCTTGGTGTGAGCGATGATGCGAGTGTCGCCGTCTTTGAGGTAGTTTTTGTCAATACCAGCGGCCATGCCGTCGCTGGCAACGCCCGGCATGTCGGCGGCGGAACTCAGCACCCAGTTATGGCCCATGACGTTTTTCGGCAAGCTGCCGGAGTGTTCAAGGTTCACGGTGAACTTCTTGCAGCTCTTGTCGATGGTGATTTCTTTGGTGTTAAAGGACATCTGGTCGGTGGAATCAACAGTGACCGCGCACTCTGCAGCAAGCAACTGGCCGCTCGCCAGTGTCAGCAGGGAAACAGCAACGATTTTGGCAAACATGTGAATCTCCAAGGCAGGGTTTAAAAAACGCGTATTGCGACTAGGGTGCCCCAAGCAGGCTGAAATTCTTATGATCTGAATCAACAGATTGTATACAACTTTAGGCTATCAGACTGATCAACACAATCTACCAGCCAAACAACCGCCACCCGCTTATGATCGCTCCATCACCCACCGGAGCGTCTGCCATGCACTTCAATCAGTTCTTCAACGGCCTCTTGGCCGCGTATGCCTGCGGTAAGTGAAGGCCAATCGCGCTGCTAAGCTGCTACCATAGCGACCCAAGGCAGCTGCGCGCCGCCCACCCTCACCTTCGACCCTAGAGGATCGCCCATGGCCAAACCTAATTACTCCTTCGCCAAACGTCAGAGAGACTTGGCCAAGGAGCAGAAGAAAGAGGAAAAGCTGCAACGCAAGAAAGCCGCTGCAGATGAAGAAGCAGGCGCACTGAACCCGGATGCTGAAGGTGAAGTGGCTGCTGATGACACCGAGACACCGAAAGACCCGGCGGAATAAATTTTGTTGAGGTGAGCAGGCCCTCCCTGCTCACCCCAACCCACTGTTACTCCAGCGGCATCACCGTCACCCGAACCTCCGGGTCATGGTTCCCTCCTCCCAGAATCACCCCACGCAACGGCGACACATCCGAGAAATCACGGCCCCAGGCCAGAGTGATGTGCTCCAGTGCCGGCTGCACGTTATTCGTCGGATCAAAATCCACCCAGCCCGCCACCGGGCAAAACACCGAGACCCAGGCGTGGGATGCATCGGCGCCGATCAGACGTGGCTGGCCGGGCGGTGGCTGGGTCAGCAGGTAGCCGCTGATATAACGCGCGGCCAGGCCCCGCGAGCGCAGGCACGCGAGCATCAGGTGAGCGAAGTCCTGGCACACGCCGCGTCGGCGCTCCAGCACTTCCACCAAGGGCGTGGCGACCTGGGTGGCTTCGGCATCGAAGGTGAATTCGCTGAAGATCTTCTGCATCAAGGCCTGCACGCCCAGCAGCAACGGCACGCCTGGCGGGAAGCAGCTTTCGGAGAACTCGACGAAGGTGTTCTTCAGGTGCACGTAGGGCGATTCGAAGCGATAACGGCAGGCTTCGAGCATCTCCGGCGACAGTACTTGGCTGCTGTAGGTCAGGCTGTCGCGCGTCTGGTCCCAAGGCGGTGACTGCTGGAAATCCAGCGCCGGCCGCGCCAGCACTTCCACGGTCAGCCCGGCATTGACCAGCAATTCATCATGGGGCCGTTCGAACGCCAGCCGGGTGATCGGGTTGCCGAACACGTCCAGCTCATCACGACGCGACGACGGCTGCGGGCTGATATCCAATTGCTGGGAACTGCAGCGCTGCCACGCGCACGGCCGCGGCCACAGGTGCGCCAACTGCTGGGCCAGGGACACCGGGCTGTCGTAGTGGTAATGGGTATCGTGAAAAATCTGGTAGCGCGCAATCATCACACCGACACCGTTTGCTGGCTGACATCATCCACATGGGCAAAGTGGCGCAACGCCAGGCGATCCGACACTTGCCCGCTCTCATCGGCGACCGCTTGCAGCAGGTCCGCCAGGCCGTCCAACGCGGCACGTACGCTGGATTCGCCGAACAGCGGGTTCTCCAGGCAACCCAGGTCGAAACGTGACAGGCGCTCCACCAACGGCGCCAGGCCGATTTCCCGTGGCACGCCAAAGTCATCATTGAGACGCCGCAGGGTGCGGCTGACCAGCTTCAACTGAAACAGCACCGCATGCGGGTTCTGTTCATCGAGCAGCAACAAGTCGAGCACCGGGATCAGTTGCGGCACGGCCAGGTAACGCGAGCGATAGGTGATGCTGCTATTGCCCAGCTCCAGCAGCCATTCCAGCCCGGCCTGATCAAATACCGCCACGCCACGCAGGAACGCGGCGAGGCTGCTGCTGAGAAATTGCAGGCGCTCAATACGCCGGCCCATCATCAAAAAGCGCCAGCCTTCATCACGGGTCATGTCATCCAGGGCAAACCCGGACAGCGCCGCCAGGGACATCACCAGGCGGTTGAGGAAATCCAGCAACTCGCCAAAATCCGGGGTCTCACTTTCCAGCTCCAGGGCTTCGCGCTGCAACTCCACCAGCGCTTGCCAGTTCTCGCGGGACAACTTGCCGCGCACCTGGGACGCCGCCCACTGCAAGCGCTGCAGGTTGGCGCGCAGGCTCGACGGCCAGTCATCGCCGAGCAAAGCGGCAAGCAGGCGCTCGGGCAGTTCGCCCTCCTCCGGCAACAAGCGCAGGGTCTCGCCCAGCTCGACAGCGGCCTGCAAGGCTTGCGGGTCGTCGCCATCGACATAACGCGCCAGCACAATGCGCAGCCAGCGCGCGCTGTCATCACAGCGTTCGCAGTAACGGCCAAACCAGAACAGGTTTTCCACCACGCGCGACGGCAGATAAGGGTCGCGCCGAACCAGATCATGTACGCCAATCGCCCGTTGCGCGCGCCAATGCTCGCCGCCGACAGCGCGATCGCCGAGCACCCACGTGTCTTTGCTCGCGCCACCACGCTGCATCGACACCACTTCGGCATCCGCCTCGGCCGCCACGCGAGTCAGGCCGCCGGGCAGTACACGGTAGCCGTCAGCGCTGGCCACCGCGTACACGCGCATGCCGATGGCACGGTGTTGCAGATGGTCGTCGACGGTGTGCCACACCGGCGCCTGGGACAGTTGCGCCAGCTCCTGGGCCACATAGGCGTAAGGCCGCGCACGCATGCGTTCGGCCAGGGCCAGGCGTTGCTCTTCGTTCAAATCGCGGCCGAATACCGGCGCGAAGCTTTGCGAAGGAAACGCTGGTTTGATCAGCAATTCCGGCAGTTTTTCCAAGGCTTCGGCCAGCACCGGCGCTTCGCCGCACCACCAGGTGGCGATGGACGGCAGGATCAGTTCTTCACCAAACAAAAACTCGTTGATCTTCGGCAGAAAGCCGAGCAAACCGGGCGACTCCAGCACGCCGCTGCCCAAGGCATTGGCCACCAGCACATTGCCCTGGCGCACCGCATCCAGCAGGCCGGGCACGCCCAGCGCCGAGTCGGTGCGCAGCTCCAGCGGGTCGCAGAAATCGTCGTCCAGGCGCCGCATGATCGCGTGCACCCGGCGCAGGCCGCTGAGGGTTTTGAGGAACACCGTGCTGTCGCGCACCGTGAGGTCGCCGCCTTCCACCAACGGGTAGCCGAGCTGGCGCGCCAGGTAGAGGTGTTCGAAATAGCTTTCGTTGAAACGCCCCGGCGTGAGCAGCACGATCAGCGGTGGCTGGTCGTCACCGGGCGCCTGGCGGGCCAGGGTTTCCTGGAGCGTGCGGAAGAAACCGGTGAGGTGTTGAACCTGCAAATCGCGGTACAGATCCGGGAATGCACGGGACACGATGGTGCGGTTTTCCAGCGCGTAACCTGCGCCCGATGGCGCCTGGGTACGGTCGGCGGTGACCCACCAACGGCCATCCGGGGTGCGCGCCAGGTCCACGGCATACAGGTGCAGAAACGCGCCGTCCGGTGGCTGAATGCCCTGGCACGGCCACAGGAAGTTGTTGTGCCCAAACACCAGCTCCGCCGGCAACAGGCCTTCTTTGATCAAGCGCTGCGGGCCGTACAGGTCGGCGAGCACGGCATTGAGCAAACGCGCCCGTTGGGCGATGCCGGCCGACAGGTGCTGCCACTCATCGGCGGCCAGCACATGGGGCAGCAAGTCCAGCTCCCACGGGCGGTCGGCGCCTTTGGGGTCGGCGTAGACGTTGTAGGTCACGCCGTTTTCCTGGATCTGCCGGGTCAGCAACGCCTGGCGCTGGGCCAGTTGCACGGGCGTACTGCGTTGCAGGTGATCGAGCAGGCGCTGCCAATGGGCACGTACCGCGCCACTGTCGTCGAGCAGTTCGTGATAGGTGCCCGCAGTGAGCGGGTAACGGTCGAGCAAGTCGGGCATGGAACGCTCGGCAGAGGCAAGGGAAGTCAGTTTAAATCAAATTCAACGCGATCTTGTGTGGGAGCTGGCTTGCCTGCGATAGCGGTTTTCCTACCACCTGATTGGCTGGCTGATACACCGCTATCGCAGGCAAGCCAGCTCCCACATTTTAGATCTCATTTAGTCATTTTTATTGGGGAAACGCCGCAAATCCAGGGTCATTGGTAGTTCATCGTTAATCACCAAGGGCGGCACAGGCAATTTGCCTGGGCTGTGGCCGAGGCGGAAAAACCGCGCCATGCGCCGGCTCTCCGCCTCATTGGCATTCACCGGCAAGCTGTCGTAATTGCGCCCACCCGGATGCGCGACGTGGTACTGGCAGCCGCCCAGCGAGCGTTGCATCCAGGTATCGAGCAAGTCGAACACCAACGGCGCATGCACCGCGATGGTCGGTTGCAAACAGTTAGCCGGTTGCCAGGCGCGATAACGCACGCCAGCGACGAACTCGCCGATACGCCCGGTCGGCTGCAACGGCACCGGGATGCCGTTGCAGGTCAGCAGGTAGCGTTGCGGCGCCAAGCCGCTCAACTTCACCTGCAAGCGTTCCAGGGATGAGTCCACGTAACGCACCGTGCCACCGACGGCGCCTTCTTCGCCCAGCACGTGCCAAGGCTCCAACGCCTGGCGCAACTCCAGTTCGATACCGCCGACGGCGTAGTCGCCGACCTTGGGGAAACGAAACGCCAGGTGTGCGGCAAACCATTCGGCGCGCAGCGGGTAACCAGCAGCATTCAGCTCGACGATCACGTCGGCAAAATCCTGCTCGATAAAGTGTGGCAGCAAGAAACGGTCGTGCAGCTCAGTGCCCCAGCGCGCCAGTTTTGCTGGCGCATACGGCTCACGCCAGAAGCGCGCGACCAAGGCTCGCAACAGCAACTGTTGGGTGAGGCTCATGCGCGCATGGGGCGGCATTTCGAACGCACGCAGTTCCAACAGACCCAGGCGGCCAGTGGCGCCATCGGGCGAGTAGAGTTTGTCGATGCAGAATTCGGCGCGGTGGGTGTTGCCGGTCACGTCGATCAGCAGGTTGCGCAACAGCCGGTCGACCAACCATGGCGGGCATTCTTCGCCAGGCTCGGGCATTTGTGCGAAGGCGATTTCCAGCTCATACAGCGCGTCGTTACGCGCTTCATCCACCCGTGGCGCCTGGGAGGTCGGGCCGATAAACAGCCCGGAAAACAGGTACGACAAGGACGGATGGTTATGCCAGTAGCTGATCAGGCTGCGCAGCAAATCCGGGCGGCGCAGGAACGGTGAGTCTTTCGGCGTCGCGCCGCCCAGCACAAAGTGGTTACCACCGCCGGTGCCGGTGTGGCGCCCGTCGATCATGAACTTTTCGGTGGTCAGGCGGGTTTGCCGCGCCTCTTCGTAGAGGAACTCGGTGCGCTCCACTAGCTCATCCCAAGTGGCGGACGGCTGCACATTGACCTCGATCACACCCGGGTCCGGCGTGACCCGGAAGTTGCTTAAGCGCGTATCGAACGGCGGCTCGTACCCTTCCAGCAACACCGGGCAATGCAGTTCTTCGGCGGTGGCTTCAATAGCGGCCACCAACTCCAGGTAATCCTCGACGCGTTCCAGCGGCGGCATAAACAGGTACAAACGCCCTTCCCGTGCTTCGGCACACAAGGCGGTGCGGGTCAGCCAGTCGGCGGATTCGTCGACCTTCGGCTCGCGCTCGTCGCTCGGCGCAGGCGTGGCGTGGCTTTGCAGTTGGGCGGTGGTCGGCAGCTCCGGCTGATCCTGATTCGGGTCGGTGGGATGCACAAATGGGTATTCCGCCGCCGTCACCCATGGCTGCGAGGCCAACGGCAGGCGGTAGCCCAGCGGCGAGTCACCCGGTACCAGTCGGCAGTGGTTATCACGCAGGTACCAGCGCCCGCTCTGCCAGCGGTCATTGGCCGCCGTGCGCGCCAGCGGCAGCACTTGGCCGATGACTTTATCCAGGCCCTGGCTGAACACTTTGCGCAGGCGCTCGCGCTCAAGATCGTCGCTTAAACGCGGGTCCTGGGCGGTAACGTTTTGCGGCAGCGCACCTTCGCGCCACAGGTAGTAGAAGTTGTCTTCGAAAGCCGGGAACACAAAGCGTGCCGGCAGTTTAAGGCGCTCGGCGACACTGGCCAGGAAGCGCCCGGCCATCACGCCATCGGCGCCGTAGTCCTGTTGTTCATCGGCGATCAGCGCGCTGTTGTGCCAGATCGGCACGCCGTCGCGGCGCCAGTAGCAATTGAGCGACCAGCGCGGCAGTTGCTCGCCGGGGTACCACTTGCCCTGGCCGAAATGCACCAGGCCTTTGGGCGCGTAGTGTGTGCGCATGCGCTGGAACAGCTCGGCGGACAGGCGACGCTTGTCCGGCCCCAGCGCCGCGGTGTTCCACTCGGCGCCGTCGGGATCATCGATGGAGACAAAGGTCGGCTCGCCGCCCATGGTCAGGCGCACGTCATCCTTGAGCAGGTCGGCGTCGATCTGCCGGCCCAACGCCTGGATCGCCAGCCATTGCTCTTCGGTGTAGGGCTTGGTGACGCGCGGCGCTTCCCAAATGCGCTCCACCGACATCTCGTGGGTAAATTCGCACTCGCAGGGTTCCACCAGCCCGCTGATTGGCGCAGCGGACGAAGGATCAGGGCTACAGGCCAATGGGATATGCCCTTCACCGGCGAACAGCCCGGAGGTGGCGTCCAGGCCGATCCAGCCCGCGCCGGGCAAATACACCTCGCACCAGGCGTGCAGGTCGGTGAAGTCGACTTCGGTGCCGGACGGGCCATCGAGGGCTTTGACGTCGGCGGTGAGCTGGATCAAGTAGCCCGACACAAACCGCGCCGCCAGCCCCAGGTTGCGCAGTAGTTGCACCAGCAGCCACGCCGAATCGCGGCAGGAGCCGGATGCGGCGCCCAAGGTGAATTCCGGCGTTTGTACGCCCGGTTCCATACGGATCAAATAGCCGATGTCGGCCGCCAGGCGCTGATTGAGCCCGACCAGAAAATCCACAGCCGGCAGCGGCGTGCGGTCGATGCCGGCCAGATAGGCGGCAAACTTTGGCGTCAGCGGCAAGGTTTCCAGGTACGGCGCCAGCTCACGCTGCTCATCGGCGGCGTAACTGAAGGGGATTTTTTCGGCGTAGGGCTCGAGGAAAAAATCGAACGGGTTGAATACCGCCATCTCGGCGACGAGGTCGACCTCAATGCGCAACTCATCAGTCTTTTCCGGGAATACCAGGCGCGCCAGGTAATTGCCCTGCGGGTCTTGCTGCCAATTGATGAAGTGCTGCTCGGGCAGCACTTTGAGCGCGTAAGACAAGATCCGCGTGCGACTATGGGCAGCCGGGCGCAAGCGCACGATCTGTGGGCCGAGTTCGACAGCGCGGTCATAGCGGTAATGCGTAACGTGGTGCAACGCGACATGAATCGACACGGCGGCCTCCTGCGAGCCAGGGCATGAACACAAAGCGCGCAAGACTTATGCCAGAGCGGCCGTCATTGCGCTTTATCGTAAGACCCGGTGCAGTACAGCACCAAAACGGCGCCAACGTGGGTGCCGTGGTGCAAGGCTTGCACATATTTGTGGCGTGCGTGTGAGGCCGGGTAGTGAATCTACCCAGTCAGCGCGTTTTGTGGCGAGCGATCGTGGCTTCGCGAAGGTGGCGGACTTCGAGCAGCTTTTGGCGCATTTCGCGGTGGCGCTTGCTGTTAAGCAGGAGCAACCCCAACAGCGGAAAGAGCACAGCCGAACCGTAGACCAGTTTGGGAATGGGGTACTGGATCATCGGCAGCACGAACAGCAGGCAGCAACCCAGATAACCCGCCACCAGGCCGGTGGCCCATGGGCGGCCACGCGCAACCATCACGTTGGCAAAGACCAGCACCGCCACCAGCAACAAAATCGCCAGGCCTGAGTAGTCGGATTTAAGCGACGGATCGACACCCCGCAAATACGTCACGCCGGCGAGGGATACAGCAGACGCGCCGGAAAAGATCGCCATGAAGATCGTGCCCATGAACACCGGGAAATAGCGCGCGAGGAAACTGCCCATGTCGGGGAAACCTTTCATTCGGTGAGGTCCTCGTACAAGCCGATTGCAAGGGTGGTGGCAGTGCCCACGCTACCGCTGCGGTAGCTGCCCACGATACCGAGGATACCGCCCAATGCGTCTTTCATCTGGGTCAGGGTGGCATGCCGAATTTCCGTGGAGCTGAAGCTCTTGGTCAGTTTGCCTGCACGCTGCTGCAACTTGAGCAACTTGGGCGTCAGGCTGGGGTCGCGCAGGCTTAGCAGCTCCTTGGTCAGTTTCTTGCGTTCCTGGCGATTCAAACCCTTGAGCAATTCATACCAACTCTTGCCCAGAGCGGCAGCCTTTTTGGCCCTGAGCAGCTTCACCGTGGTCAGCGCGCCGGTGCCGATCCCCACCAGGGAAGCCGTATCAAGGATGGTTGAAACAGCGCCGAACCATTCGGCGTCATCCATCCGGTCGTTAGCGTCAGGGTCGAGTATCTCGTTGTAGGTACGCGCCACGCCAAACCCGCATTGCGCACTGCTGGCCAGCGCCGCCGTCACGCCAATGCCCACCACGAACGCGCTGGCGCCCGCCGTAAAAGGCACGGCGACGCTGCCGCTGAACACCACGATCCAACCGATAATCGCGGCGGTGCACGACAAGCCCATATCAAACGCCTCTTTTCTGAGGCGTTCTTCCCGTGGGTCGGTCTTGACCTGCTCCACAAATTGCGCGGGCGAAATGTACTTCTGTGCTTCGCGCAAAATGATGCGCTTGGGCTTGATGCTGCAGAGGGGCTTGAATTCGCGCAGGATGATGACATTGAAGTCGGCGTCGATGTACACCACACCGGCGCCGACAATGCCGGGGTCGGCATCGATGGCGGCGAACAACCGTGGCAGGTTGATCTGGCTTTCGATACGCTGGCGCGCCATGAATTGGGAGCGGTTGGAGTCCATGCCGATGGAGAGCAGGGGGTTGCTCATGGGTGTTCTTCCTTGAATATGAGGGTGGCCGGGCCGGCTTTGTGGGAGCTGGCTTGCCTGCGATGGCGATCTAATGGGCGCCACCTTAACAAACAGGCACGCCAGCGAATAGAAAGCAAAACGCCAGCACGAGGCTGGCGTTTTGTATATTCAGGTTGCGATCAGCGCGGCACGACCGGCTTGCGCGCAGGCTTGCCGCCTTTGCCCTTCGCCGCATCACTGCGTTCTTTAGCCGCCTGCTTGTTACGCGCCTGGGCTGCCGCCTTGGCTTGCTCACGCTTGTCCCACGGGTTGCTGCCATCACTGCCGCGCGGTGGCAGGCCGGTGTGCTGGGTGAGGATCCTGGTGGTGGTTTCCTTCGCAACCTTATGGCTGCCAGCCGGCGTCGAGTTCTTGCGACGGGCGCTCTGGTAGCTGTCGGTGGACGGCTGGTGCAGTGGGATCAACTGATCCTTGCCCGGCCCGATCAGGTCGGCGCGGCCCATGCGCGTCAGTGCTTCACGCAGCATCGGCCAGCCTTTCGGGTCGTGGTAGCGCAGGAAGGCCTTGTGCAGACGGCGCTGTTCCTCGCTCTTGACGATGGTCACCGCGTCGCTCTTGTAGGTGACCTTGCGCAGCGGGTTCTTGCCCGAGTGGTACATGGCGGTGGCGGTGGCCATCGGCGACGGGTAGAACGCCTGTACCTGGTCGGCGCGGAAGCCATTGCCCTTGAGCCACAGGGCCAGGTTCATCATGTCTTCATCGGTGGTGCCCGGGTGGGCGGCGATGAAGTACGGGATCAGGTACTGCTCCTTGCCCGCTTCCTTGGTGTACTTCTCGAACATGCGCTTGAACTTGTCATAGCTGCCAATGCCCGGTTTCATCATCTGGTTGAGCGGACCTTCCTCGGTGTGTTCCGGGGCGATCTTCAAGTAGCCACCGACGTGGTGGGTAACCAGTTCCTTGACGTATTCCGGCGACTCGACCGCGAGGTCGTAGCGCAGGCCGGAAGCAATCAGAATCTTCTTCACACCCGGCAACGCACGGGCGCTGCGATACAGCTGAATCAACGAAGAGTGATCGGTGTTCAGGTTCGGGCAGATGCCCGGGAACACGCATGACGGCTTGCGGCACGCGGATTCGATTTCCGGGCTCTTGCAGGCGATGCGGTACATGTTCGCGGTCGGGCCGCCGAGGTCGGAGATCACGCCGGTGAAGCCTGGCACTTTGTCGCGGATCTCTTCGATTTCGCGAATGATCGACTCTTCGGAACGGTTCTGGATGATGCGGCCTTCGTGCTCGGTGATCGAGCAGAAAGTACAGCCACCGAAGCAGCCACGCATGATGTTCACCGAGAAACGGATCATGTCGTAGGCCGGGATCTTTTCCTTGCCGTACACCGGGTGCGGGACGCGGGCGTAAGGCATGCCGAACACGTAGTCCATTTCTTCGGTGGTCATAGGGATGGGCGGCGGGTTGAACCACACGTCCACTTCGCCATGCTTCTGCACCAAAGCGCGGGCGTTGCCTGGGTTGGTTTCCAGGTGCAGCACGCGGTTGGCGTGGGCGTACAGGACCGAGTCGCCACGGACTTTTTCCATGGACGGCAGACGAATGACCGTCTTGTCACGGGTCATGCGCGGGCTGGCAAGAATTTGTACGACCTTGGCTTCTTCCGGGTCTTCAACCGGGCCTTTTTCCTGCTCAATGGCGCAGGCCTGGGTGTCCTGGGTATTCACATACGGGTTGATGATCTTGTCGATCTTGCCCGGACGGTCGATACGCGTGGAGTCCACCTCGTACCAGCCTGCAGGCGTGTCACGGCGAATGAACGCGGTGCCGCGCACGTCGGTGATGTCTTCGATCTTGTGGCCCCACGACAGGCGCTGGGCAACTTCGACGATGGCCCGCTCGGCGTTGCCGTACAGCAGGATGTCGGCGCAGGCATCGATCAGGATCGAGTTGCGCACACGGTCCTGCCAGTAGTCGTAGTGGGCGATGCGGCGCAGGGACGCTTCGATGCCACCGAGCACGATCGGCACATGCTTGTAGGCTTCCTTGCAACGCTGGCTGTACACCAGGCTGGCGCGGTCCGGTCGTTTGCCGGCCATGCCGCCTGGGGTGTAGGCGTCGTCGGAGCGGATTTTCTTGTCGGCGGTGTAGCGGTTGATCATCGAGTCCATGTTGCCGGCCGCGACGCCGAAGAACAGGTTCGGCTCGCCGAGCTTCATGAAGTCGTCTTTGGACTGCCAGTTCGGCTGCGCAATGATCCCGACGCGAAAGCCCTGGGACTCCAGCAGCCGGCCGATGATCGCCATGCCAAACGACGGGTGATCCACATACGCATCACCGGTGACGATGATGATGTCGCAGGAATCCCAGCCAAGCTGATCCATCTCCTCCCTGCTCATCGGCAGGAATGGCGCAGGACCGAAACATTCGGCCCAGTACTTGGGATAGTCAAATAACGGCTTGGCTGTTTGCATGACGGTGACCGGTGTTGAGATGAAAAATCGCGGGCGCGGAATATAGCACAAATTTTGACCAATTCCGACGGTAATGGTCGGAATTGTGCTGATGCAATCGCAGGCAAGCCAGCTCCCACACTCGAACGGTGAATACCTTCAAATGTGGGAGCTGGCTTGCCTGCGATGAGCATAGGTATCTACACAACTTTTAAAAGCAGCCTATTTCTCCTGTGGCGAGCAGGCTTGTCCTGCGTTGGGCTGCGAAGCAGCCCCAAAAACAGACGCTGAGTACTTTCAGCAAAATTGC
>NZ_WKDB01000083.1:0-25081 GCF_021606215.1 Pseudomonas sp. PA-5-4B
CTGACAAGATACACATCAAGGGCTGTCATGAATCACGAAGACATCATGACAAAAGTAGTAGACGCCCTATGCATCATTCTAGTAAACAAGAGAGCCACTCAGGAACACGCCACCTTTGTCCCTCCGACGCCAGATTAAGATGTGAAAAAGAGACAGGTTCGTGCCCCTTGGCGCGGTGAACCTGATAGTCCACCGCCACAATGCGGCCCGACTCATACCGCAAAAACAACGAGCGACCTACACCATTGTCCAGCCGCTCAACCCGCCCCAAACGATCGTGAAAAACTCGCAACCGGTTGTCATACGCATCGCTGATGGCTGTCAGCACACCCTCTTGAAAGTGGTAGAACCGCGACGCCTGGGCCAGCACCAGTTCATCGGGCAGATCACCCAAAAAGATCGCCGCTTCAGCCAAGCTATTGGTAATCGCCGGTCGAGCAGCGGAGGGCAGCACAAACTCAGTACGGCGGTTCTCATGATCCGTCCACACCACCGAATCACCCGAAACCACCAACCGCTGCGCCAGCGAATGACTCCAGCCAAACCCCAACCCGCAATCGACTTCCACCGCACTGGTGCGATACACCCGCGTCCACTCAAACGGCAAAACCCCATCCAGCGTGCCGTCTGTGAGCGTCAGCAATTCCTCGCCGGTGACCATCGAAACGGGGCAACCGTGGGTGACGGTTTTGTCCGCAGGGGCCGCCGCATCGCCGTTCAGGTTCTTGCCAGAAGCCGGCACATCATCCACAGGTTCCTGGCGCACCAACGCGGTCTGCTGCGTCTTGCCGCGCACCGCCGGCACCGGGTTGGCAACCAACTGATCCCCAGCCTTCAGCGGCGCAACCGGCACGGTCTTGATCGGCGTCGGGGCACTGCTCAGCAACAAGGGTTTAACCGCCGCTACATGTGGCTCCAACGTCGGCCCCACATGCTGTTTTGCCAGCAACTCGAGCAAACTCCGCGCCCGTCCAGACTTGATGTGCCCGAGGACTTGAGTGCCCAGGCGTACCGCCACGCCCATGCCCGCCGTCGCCCGAATCAACAGCAAGTTGATCAACACCTCGCCGGTGATTTCGCCCATCAGCTCCTGCAAGTCTTGCGGCGGCAGCAGGCGCATCCAGCTGACCATCGCCGACACGTAAATGAACAACAGCGGCTCATCGCTGAGTACCAGCAGGCCGTTGGCGATCGCGTCATTGCTGAGTGTCAGCAGCTCATCAAGCTCGGCTTGGGAGATGTACTTGAGCAACTTTTCGCTGTTGGGCTTGATGTCCGCCAACAGTTCATACAGCTGCGTTAAGTTGTCCCAAAGGGTGTAAAGCGCCGTGCCCATGCCATTGAGAACCGCCGTCTCCAGCATCCTGCGTTGGTCGAGCGGTTTGGCGTCGGTATAAATTCTCCACTGCGCTTGGAAGGTGTCGTTCCACGCTTTACGCAGGCGCTCTTCCAACCCCGCAATCACTGACTGATAAGACGCGTACAGTGCCTTGACGTGATCTTTGGAAACATCGGGGTAAAAACTGATTCGATACGATTGATTACGATCACACTCGGTGATTTCGAGAATGCCGCTGGGGCCGATGGTGTGGTGGATCGGCTCGCCCAATGGGCCGCCGTTGGGATCGATGCGTTGCAGCACCACCGGCGTATTGCCGATAGGCACGAAGCGCTTGCTTTGGAACATATGCACCAGGGTCAACGTGCCATTGGCCTGGCACGTGGCAACGGTGCTGCTGGGAATGATGGAGCGGTTGATCGGGGCGACCAGCGCCACCTCATCCCCGACCTTGAACACCTGCTCGACATCCAGCGCCGAGAAGCTCCAGAAGCTCGACGCCCATTCGTCAAAGGTATTCAGGCATTCGCGAAAATCACGGAAGACGCTTTCAACGTCGACCGTCTTCACGTCCATTGGGGTCAGGGCCAGCCTGCCAATGGCCGGGTTCAAGCGCTAGCCCCTTTGGCCTGGGCTCTAACTAACAAAACCATCTGCAATCCCTCGCACTGTGTGATCAGGCGAAGGACTTTGCAGCGGTTTTCAGGAAGGATCTGTAGAGCTTATCCGGGTGTTGGGTAGGAGGTTTCGCTAGTTCTTGTCAGCGCTGCGCAAACGCCAGGTTCAACCCCAACCCCGCAAAGGCTGCGGCAAAACTGCGGCGCAACCAATTCTGTACCCGTGGTGACTCGATCACGGCACGGCGAAACACATTGGCCAGCAGGCCGTACACCACAAACACCGCAAACGTCATCGCCATGAAAACGCCACTTAGTACCAGCATCTGCACAGCGGGCGCCGTGCTGCCGGGGGTGACGAATTGCGGCAGGAAGGCCAGGAAGAAAATCGTCAGCTTGGGGTTCAGGATATTCAGCAGAAAGCCGCGCAGCATCAGGCTGCGTGCAGTCGCGACCGCTGGTGTGTCGCTCATGGCGAAGGCCGAGCGGTCACGCCAGGTGGCATAGGCCAGATACAAAAGGTAGGCCGCCCCAGCGAATTTCAACGCCTCAAAGGCCAGGGCGCTGGTATGCAGCAGGGCGGAAAGGCCCAATATCGATGCGAGCAAGTGGGGAATGATCCCGGCAGTACAGCCCAACGCGGCGAACAGGCTGGCACGCTTGCCGGCAGTGAGGCCGGTGGACACGGTAAAGATCACCCCAGTGCCGGGGATCAGCACGACGATCAGGCAGGTGACGAAAAAGTTCAGGCTGAGCATGGCATTCAAACTCCTTGTACGAATGGTCGATGACCGATCCTGTCACGTTCAGTGATAACTGGCGAGTGCAACAGGTCGGCGAACCCCGGTTAGACTTACCTGTCGATATCCGCACAACCGGCCCGTCGTTATTCAAGGAAACCCCATGTATTCAAGCCGCCTGATCCTGTGCCTCACCACCTTGCTGGTGCTGGCCGGCTGCTCCACTCCACGCGGCCCGCAGCAGCCTGAGCGCAGCGAGGCCGAGGTGAAGGCGCAGATTGTGCGGCTGTTACCGGCCACGGTGGCGGACCGCAACGGCTGGGCCAAAGACATCTACACCGCCTTCGACACCCAGAAAATCTACCCCAGCAGCGAAAATATCTGCGCCGTGCTGGCGGTGACCGAGCAAGAGTCCACCTATCAGGTAGACCCGCCGGTGCCGAACATGGGCAAGATCGCCCAGGATGAAATCCTGCGCCGCGCCGGCAAGGTCCATGTGCCGGCCTTTGTGGTGCGTACCACGCTGCAACTGCGTTCGCCGACCGGCAAGACTTACGCCGAGCGCCTGAATGCCGCGCGCACAGAGAAGGACTTGAGCAGCATTTTTGACGATTTCATCAGCATTGTGCCCCTGGGTAATACCTTGTTCGGCGGCTTTAACCCGGTGCACACCGCCGGCCCCATGCAGGTCAGCATCGATTTTGCGCAGCAACACGCCCGCGATTATCCCTACACCGTGGATGGCACAATTCGTCGCGAAGTCTTCACCCGTCGTGGCGGCATGTACTTCGGTATCACGCATCTTCTCGGTTACCCGGTGAGCTACGACCAGCCGCTGTACCGCTTTGCCGATTTCAACGCGGGGTGGTATGCCAGCCGCAATGCCGCGTTCCAGGCGGCTGTCAGCCGAGTCAGCGGCACCGAGCTGGCGCTGGATGGGGACCTGATTCGTTATGGCTCACTGCTGCCCGGCACCACCGAGTTGGCGGTGCGTTCCCTGGGCGCGAAGCTGGATATGCGCAACCCCAGCATCCGCAGCCAGCTGGAAAAGGGCGAGCAGCTCGACTTCGAAGAAACCACCCTCTACAAACGCGTATTTGCCCTGGCCGACAAAGCTGCCGGCAAGCCTGTGCCGCGCGCGATTTTGCCGGGCATCGTGCTCAAGAGTCCGAAGATCACCCGCAACCTCACTACCGCGTGGTTTGCCAAGCGTGTGGATGAGCGCTATCAGCGTTGCATGAAGCGTTAGCTGATTGTTGATCATTGGCTTGGCTGATCTTGATGGTGAACTTGGGGAGGCTGGGGTACACCTCGTGTTTTGGCCAAGGAAGAGCTCGCCATGATCACTTACACCGTGCCCGAAGGCTTTGTCTCGCTGCCACGCAGCAGCCCGTTGCTCGACCTGTTAGGTCCGGCGTATTGCCGGGGTGAAGGGTTGCAACTGGAAATCGGCCTGCGTGCCGACAACCGCCACGCCAATGGGCGCGGCACGGTGCACGGTGGGGTGTTGGCAACGCTGGCGGATGTCGGCATGGGCTATGCGATGGCGTTTTCCAGCGAACCGCCGTTACCGCTGATAACCGCTAGCATGACCCTGAACTACCTGGGTGCCGTGCAGGTGGGGGAGTGGATTGTGGTGCGGCTGGAGCACCACAAGCGTGGCCGGCAGATCGCGTTTGCCACCGTGAGCCTGCAAGTGGGGGACAAGGTGGTGGCACGGGCGAATGCGGTGTTTGCGGTACCTCACTCTGACGATGAAGATTAAATGTGGGAGCTGGCTTGCCTGCGATAGCGGTGTATCAGGTAACAACTGCTTGGCTGACACACCGCTATCGCAGGCAAGCCAGCTCCCACATGAGTATTGTTTTTTTTTCAGGAAAACCGGGCAAAGAAAAGGCCCGATTTTTCGTGGAATCGAGCCTTTTCTCATGTTGCTCTTTAGATCAACTGCGCTCGAGGGCCAGGGCTACCCCTTGGCCGCCGCCGATGCACAAGGTGGCCAGGCCTTTCTTGGCGTCGCGCTTGATCATTTCATGTAGCAGGGTCACCAGCACGCGGCAGCCTGAGGCGCCGATCGGGTGGCCGATGGCGATGGCGCCGCCGTTGACGTTGACCTTGTTCGCATCCCACTCCAGCTCTTTGCCCACCGCCAGAGATTGCGCGGCGAAGGCTTCGTTGGCTTCGATCAGGTCCAGGTCACCCAGGCTCCAACCGGCTTTGTCCAGGCAGCGGCGGGTAGCCGAGACCGGGCCGATGCCCATGATCGCAGGGTCCACGCCGGCGTTGGCGTAGCTGGCGATACGCGCCAGCACCGGCAGGCCGAGAGCCTTGGCTTTTTCGGCGCTCATCAACAAGACAGCGGCGGCGCCGTCATTGAGGCTGGAGGCGTTGCCGGCGGTGACGCTACCCTCTTTCTTGAACGCGGGCTTGAGCTTGGCCAGCGACTCGGCTGTGGTGCCGGCGCGCGGTTGCTCATCCACGGCGAAGGACAACGGATCACCCTTGCGCTGTGGAATCAGGATCGGAGTGATCTCATCGACAAACCGGCCGGCTTCGATAGCGGCGGCGGCTTTCTGCTGGGAGGCGGCGGCGAAGGCGTCCTGGGCTTCACGGCTGATGCCGTACTTGTCCACCAGGTTCTCGGCGGTGATGCCCATGTGGTAGTCGTTGAACGCATCCCACAGGCCGTCAGTGATCATGCTGTCGAGCATCTTGGCGTGGCCCATGCGCAAACCGGTGCGCGCAGCGGGTAATACGTACGGCGCCAGGCTCATGTTCTCCATGCCGCCGGCTATGATCACCTCAGCGTCACCACAACGGATGGCTTGGGCACCCAGGTGCAGGGCTTTGAGGCCCGAGCCGCAGACCTTGTTCAGGGTCAAAGCCGGCACCGCATGGGGCAGACCCGCCAGAATAGAGGCCTGGCGCGCCGGGTTCTGGCCGCTGCCTGCGGTCAGTACCTGGCCGAGGATCACTTCATCGACCTGAGCCGGGTCCAGATCGGTCTGCTCCAGCAGGCGACGGATCACGGCCGCGCCCAACTCCGGTGCCGGAATGCTGGCCAGCGCTCCTTGAAAGCTGCCCACGGCGGTGCGGGTGGCAGCAACAATCACGACGTCTTGCATGGAATCTGTCCTCACTGGAAGTGCATTTCTGGAACGTGGTCCGGGACGATCAGTTTACCGGCGGTCTTGCTCACAATCTCTTCAACGCTGACGCCAGGTGCGCGTTCCTTGAGGACAAAAGCGCCATTTTCGATTTCCAGGTACGCAAGGTCTGTCAGCACGCGCTTGATGCACTTGGCGCCGGTCAGCGGCAGGCTGCATTGGCTGAGCAGTTTGGACTCCCCGTCCTTGGACGCGTGGGTCATGATCACGATGATGTTTTCTGCACCGGCCACCAGGTCCATGGCGCCGCCCATGCCCTTGACCAGCTTGCCGGGGATCATCCACGACGCGATGTTGCCTTGCACGTCCACTTCAAATGCGCCGAGCACGGTGAGGTCGACATGCCCGCCGCGAATCATTGCGAAGGACTCGGCAGAGGAGAAGATCGAGGCGCCGATGCGTGCGGTCACGGTTTGTTTGCCGGCGTTGATCATGTCGGCATCGATGGTTTCTTCGGTCGGAAACGGGCCCATGCCGAGCAGGCCGTTTTCCGATTGCAGCATCACTTCCATGCCTTCGGGGATGTAGTTGGCCACCAGGGTCGGGATGCCGATGCCGAGGTTGACGTAGAAACCGTCCTGCATTTCGCGGGCGACGCGTTGAGCCATTTGTTCGCGGGTAAGAGCCATGTGTTGTCTCCTTATTATTTGGGCTGGCGGATTATTTGCGGACGGTGCGCTGTTCGATGCGCTTCTCGAAGGTGCCGCAAATGACTCGGTCGACGTAAATCCCTGGGGTGTGGATATGCGCCGGGTCCAGCTCGCCCGGTTCGACGATTTCTTCAACTTCGACCACGGTGATCTTGCCCGCAGTAGCCGCCAGCGGGTTGAAGTTCTGCGCGGTATGGCGGTAGATGACGTTGCCGAAGTGGTCGGCTTTCCAGCCTTTGACAATGGCGAAGTCGCCGGTGATGGACTCTTCCATCAAGTACGGGCGACCGTTGAACTCGCGGGTCTCCTTGCCTTCGGCCACCGGAGTGCCGACGCCGGTGGCGGTGAAGAAGGCCGGGATGCCGGCGCCGCCTGCGCGCATTTTTTCGGCCAGGGTGCCTTGGGGCGTGAGCACCACTTCGATTTCGCCGCTGAGCAGTTGCTTCTCGAACAGCGCGTTTTCACCGACGTAGGAGGCGATTACCTTGCTGATCTGCTTTTCTTCCAGCAGTACGCCCAGGCCAAACCCGTCAACGCCGCAGTTGTTGGAAACCACGGTCAGGTCGCGGGTGCCTTTGCGCTTGATCTCGGCGATGAGGTTTTCTGGAATGCCGCACAGGCCAAAACCACCGGAGAGCACGGTCATGCCGTCTTCCAGGCCTGCCAGTGCTTCTTCATAGGACGCCACGCGTTTATCGAAACCTGCCATATGCACCTCTTTTATTGTTTGTGGGCCAGCCAATGAACTGAGTGTTGCGCCGACGGATTGATTTGTTAAGTTGTTTTTTAAGGTTGATTGATTTAGAAAACAGCATAGTCCAATCGCCGCCCGGAGCAGCCTCATGACCGTCAAACAGATGCGCGCCTTTCTCGCCGTGGCCCAAAGCCTGAGTTTTGCCGCCGCCTGCGAGCGCCTGCACCTTTCCCAATCGGCGCTGAGCCTGACCATCAAGGGCTTGGAGGAGGGCCTGGGTGGGCGCCTGTTCAGCCGCAATACCCGCAACGTCGCACTGACACCCGAAGGTGAATCGCTGCTGCCGTTGGCGCGCCGGTTGATTGCCGACTGGGACAATGCCGAAGACGAACTGCGTCAGCGTTTCACCCTGCAGCGTGGCCGCGTCACCGTGGCGGCGATGCCTTCGTTTGCGGGCAACCTGCTGCCACCGATTCTTAAGATATTCCGCGCACGTTACCCGCAGGTGAATGTGACGGTGCATGACCTGATCAATGAACAGGTGCTGGAAATGGTCCGCGATCGCCAAGTGGAGCTGGGCGTGGCGTTCGAGCCATCCGAAGGTTCGTCCCTGGCATTCACGCCTTTATACCTGGACCGGTTTATTGCGGTGGTGCCCGGTGATTCGCCCTTGGCGCAATGTACCGAAGTCGACTGGAAAACCCTGTTGGAACACCCGTTCATCACCCTGCAACGGCCCTCGACGGTGCGCGTGATGCTGGAGGAGCACCTTGGGGCCTTGCAGATGAAATTGCCGGTGGCGTTGGAAAGCCATCAATTGGCCACGGTCGGCAAGATGGTTGCCAGTGGCCTGGGTGTCAGCGCCGTGCCTGCGCTATGCGCGCGCCAGATGGAGGAGGCGGGCGCCCATTGCATCACCTTGAGCGATCCGGTGATCGAGCGGCCGATTGGCGTGCTCACCAAACCCGGTCACGAACTGTCGGCGGCGGCGCAGGTGTTGTTTGATATTTTTCGCGACGAAGCCGCGAAGGGACGTTTCCCGACGTTTTGAGCGTGCCACAAAACAAATGTGGGAGCTGGCTTGCCTGCGATAGCCAGTTAACATTCAACAAAAGTGTTGGCAGTTAAACCGTTATCGCCGGCAAGCCAGCTCCCACAGTGGGCAAGTTTTACTTAGTAGTAGCGGTCGATCACTTTAACTTGCGAGTTATCCTTGAAAGATGCCCAGGCATTGTTAAGTGTGTCGAATACTTGCTCAATGAAGTTTCGATCGGCCGCCGCTTTCTTGCCGACATAACCCTGGCCGCGGCGGTACATCTTCAGGCGCGCCGCAAGTTCGGGGTGGGTGCGGTCGAACTCGGCTTCTTCGGTGTGGGGCGCCAGGCAGTCAATATTGACCTCGCCCGACTTGCCAACCCACAGGATATGGTCGTCGAGAGTGTCTTTCTGCGCTAAGAACATCTCAGCCAATTCATCGATAGTTGGTTGGTTGTTCAGATTCATGTGTAAGCCCCTTGACCAGTTGGCGATCTATCAGTTGGTTCGTTAAAACTGCTTAGTTGTCTCCGGTTGCGAAAACCGGGCGTCAGTAACGGTCTGCCGAATACGGGCAGGGTCTTGAACCTGATGCATGTAGTCTTGCTGATGAGCGGCTACGTAATGGTTTCATCACGAAGACAAGCAGCGTTTGAGCTCCTTGTACCGATCCTTGCGGGCCGGTCAGCTTCATCAATCTGCCTTGTGGGCAGTGCACATCCGGAAAAAACAGCTCGGCGGTCAGACGAGCTTGTTCAAAACGCGTGTTACCAACGCTCCCGATCCGGGAGACGTCTCGATAATGCAAGGACAAAAAGGTTACGTCAACGATTATGTAGTGATTATTTTTAGTCACTACATAAATTGCTGTAGGGACGGGAGAATGCGGGAAAATGTGACTTGGGCGTCATTTTTTGTGCGGTGGGTCGTGGTGGGCAGATAGCCAATCCAACGCGCAATCCCTGTGGGAGCTGGCTTGCCTGCGATCGCGGTGTGTCAGCCAAAGACTTGTTAACTGATACACCGCTATCACAGGCAAGCCAGCTCCCACAGTTGGATTTTCGGTGGTCTTGCTAACTCAGTCGTTCGGCCAGCAGTGGCAACAACCGCTCGCATGACGCCTCGATTTTCACCTGCAACAGCTCATCCCCACGGGTCTTGCCCAGGTTGATGGCAATTACCGGCTTGCCTTGCTCCACCATCGCCTTGCACAGGCGAAACGCCGAATAGGCCATTAGCGAAGAACCCACCACCAGCAGCCCGTCTGCATGCTCCACGGCGGCCATGGCCCTGGCTGCCGTAGCCGGTGCCACGTTCTCGCCAAAAAACACAACGTCTGGCTTCAAGCGCTCGCCATTGCAATGGGGGCAGCGCGGCACCTGGAAGCGTTCTTCAAAGGTCGGATCGAGCAGGGTGTCACCGTCGGGCGCCTGCACCGCGTGGACCTGCACCAGGTAAGGATTGTCGATGTCCATCTGCCGCTGAATCACATCGCGGGTACTGCGCTGCTGGCAGTCCAGGCACAGCACACGATACAGGCTGCCATGCAGTTCGATCACATCATGGCTGCCGGCCTGATCATGCAGGGTGTCGACGTTTTGCGTGATTAGCCCGCTGATACGGCCACGCTGCTGCAGCGTGGCCAGCGCCAGATGAGCCTGGTTCGGCTGCGCAATACGCACCCGTGGCCAACCCAGCATGGCGCGTGCCCAATAGCGGCGACGCGCTTGCGCGGTGGCGAGGAATTCCTGGTACATCATCGGCGCCTTGCCACGGCGCACGCCTTCGCTGTCGCGATAATCCGGGATGCCCGATGACGTGCTGATACCTGCACCGGTCAAGACCAAAAAGCGTCGTTCAGCCATGGCCCGGTACAGGGTGTCGAGGTGATTTTCTTGATGGTCCAGCGTATCGAGCATGGGTTCCCCTATTCGCCGCGGATGTACTGCTCCAGCTGTTTGATCAAGTCGGTCTGTTCGGCAATGGCCTCTTTTACCAAGTCACCGATGGACAGCAGGCCCTTCAGTTCGCCGTCTTCGACCACTGGGAGGTGGCGCAAGTGACTGTCGGTCATGATGTTCATGCATTCTTCGACACTTTTATGGGTATCCACGGTGATGACCGGTGAACTCATCACCTCATGGACCTTTGTGGTAACCGAAGAGAGTCCCTTGAGGATGAGTTTGCGGGCGTAATCACGTTCGCTGATGATTCCGACAACCGCGCCGTCTTTGACCACCGGCAAGGCCCCGACGTTTTTCTCTGACATCCGCACCAGCGCCTCAAAGACCGTGTGGTCCCATTGAATGGTATGGACGTCCTGGTTCTTCTGGTCCTTGGCTTTGAGCAGTTGTGCAACGGTTTTCATGGCGGCCACTCCGGTGTTGTTATTAGGAAGTCAGCGAGTCCCTTACAGAATCCTAGACGGGCTACAGCGCCGCAAGGCCCAAAGCGGCGTTAAACCCGTCGAAAAACGTCATTCGCCGGATTATTTCGCTATTCAGCCGGCACTTTTCGGCTTTTTCGCCCGCTTTGGAGCGCCTGTCGTCTTGCGCGGTGCAGCCTTGCGCTTGTTTTTCCACGGCGTAGCACCTCGGCCTGCCGGGCTGGCTGGGCCGGTGATGGTCATGCGCATGCCATTGCAGCGTGCCACTTGTTTGCTCATCCAGGCCGCCTGCTTGGCGACGAATTCTTCCAGGCTCATTTCACCGCTTTGCACCATGTCCAGCGCCTGCTCCCAGATCGCGGTGGTGCCTGGGTCGGCAATCGCCCGAGGCACCGCGTCGATCAGGCTGAACGCAGCCGGAGTGGCTGACAGTGCCTTGCCGTTTTTGACCAGATAACCCCGGTCGAGCAAACCCTGGATAATCCCCGCGCGGGTGGCTTCGGTGCCGATGCCGGTGGTGTCCTTGAGCTTTTGCTTGAGCAGCGGGTCTTCCACCAGTTTGGCGACGTTTTTCATCGCCTTGATCAGGTCGCCCTCGGTGAAGGGCTTGGGCGGCTGGGTCCAGAGGTCCTTGAGGTTGACCTTGGCCACCGCGTAATTCTGGCCTTGCACCAAGGTCGGCAAGGCCTGCGGTGCAGGAGCTTCACGGCCTTTGGCAGGCGCCAGCGCCTCGGGCAGGGCGCGTTTCCAGCCCGGCTCAATGATGGCTTTGCCTACCGCGCGCAAGGCTTGGCCGGCGCAGTCGAAATCCGCCTGGGTGCGATCGTATTCATGGTTGGGCAGGAACTGCGCCAGGTAACGCGCGCGAATCAGCGTGTAGACCGCACGGTGTTTGCCGGCCAGTTGCGCGACGTCCTTACCGGCACCCGTAGGAATGATGCCGTGGTGCGCGCTGACCTTGGCGTCGTTCCAGGCCCGCGAGCGGCGTTGCGGGTTGATATGCGGCATCAACTCATTCACCGCCGCATCCGCGCGGGCCAGCGCGGCCAAGATCTTCGGCGCATCACTGTGTTGGCTGAGCGGCAGGTAGCCGCAATCACTGCGAGGGTAGGTGATGACTTTGTGGGTTTCGTAAAGGGACTGCGCGATGTCCAGGGTTTCCTGGGCGCCGAGGCCGAGCTTCTTGGAACAGATTTCCTGCAACGTGCCGAGGTCGAAGGGCAGGGGCGCCACCTCGCGCACGCGTTCGGTACGCAGTTTGACCAACCTGGCGCTGGCGGCGTTGGTCATCGCATCGGCAGCATCGCGAGCCAGTTGTGGGTTAAGACAGCGGCCTTGATCGTCGCAGGCATCCTCAGCGGCCCGCCATTGAGCCGTAAAGGTCATGCGCTCATGCCGCAAGTCGACATCAATGGCCCAGTAAGCCACCGGCACAAAGTCGGCGATGCTGCGGTCGCGGTCCACCACCAGGCGCAAGGTCGGGGTTTGCACGCGGCCCACCGGCAATACGCCTTGATACCCGGATTGACGCCCGAGCAAGGTAAACAAGCGACTCATGTTCATGCCGATCAACCAGTCGGCGCGTGAGCGGCCGAGGGCCGAGTGATACAGGCTGAAGGTTTCGGCGCCGGGTTTGAGGGCGGCGAGGGCTTTGCGAATGGAGGCGTCATCCAGCGCCGACAGCCACAAACGCTGGATCGGCCCGCGATAGCGGCAATGCTCCACCAGCTCCCGGGCGATCATTTCGCCTTCGCGGTCGGCGTCGGTGGCGATCACCAGTTCCTGAGCTTCCCCGAGCAAACGCTTGACGGCCTTGAACTGGCTGGCGGTCTTGGGCTTGACCAGCATCTTCCATTTTTCCGGCACGATTGGCAGGTCGGCCAGCACCCAGCGCTTGTACTTGGCGTCGTAGGCGTCGGGTGGGGCGGTTTCCAACAGGTGCCCGATGCACCAGGTGACTGTGACCCCGTTACCCAGCCAGCACCCGTCGCCACGCCGACTGGCGCCGAGTACGGCCGCGATATCCTTGGCCTGGGAGGGTTTTTCACAGAGGTACAGCCGCATGGTCATCACATCAAATCGGGTCGATGCCTTGCAGGATGCTCAGTCAAAGGCAATTGAGCAACTGTTATCTGTATGGATGTACAGCAATTTGTGTGGTCAGCACTCAGAAAAATGTGGGCACTAGCCTGCCTGCGATACGGACAACTCGGCACATCTGACACTCCGAGGTGATGCAATCGCAGGCAAGCCAGCTCCCACAGGGGGCTTCAGCGTTTTGAAGATCAGTTGTTATTGATATCCACGTTCTTGGTTTCTTTCAGGCAGAACAACCCCACAATCAAGCTCACGCCGGTTACCACCACCGGGTACCACAAGCCGTAGAAGATATCGCCGGTGTACACCACCAAGGCAAACGACACGGTTGGCAGGAACCCGCCAAACCAGCCGTTACCGATGTGGTAGGGCAGCGACATCGAGGTGTAGCGGATGCGCGTCGGGAACAGTTCCACCATCAGCGCTGCCAACGGGCCGTAGCACATGGCGGCGATCAGGATCAGCACCACGATCAGCACCACCACCATCACTTTGTTGACCTGGGCCACATCCGCCGAAGTCGGGTAGCCGGCCAGGGTCACCGCGCCGCGCAGGGCCGCTTCGTCGTAACCGTCGATGCGCACATCACCCACGCTCACCTGCACCGGGCTGCCGGCTGGCGCGGCGGCGCTGCTGTATGGCAGACCTTGCTTGACCAGGAAGGTCTTGACCTTGTCACACGGGCTGTCAAAACGCGCCTTGCCCACCGGGTCGAACTGGAAGGTGCAGGTGGCCGGGTCGGCCAATACGGTAATCGGCGCCTGGTGGCTGGCCTGGTCCATCGCCGGGTTGGTGTAATGCGCCAGCCCTTTGAAGATCGGAAAGTACAGTGCGGTGGCCAACAGCAAGCCGAGCATCAGCACCGGTTTGCGCCCAACCTTGTCCGACAGCCAGCCAAACAGGATGAAGAACGGCGCGCCGATCACTACGCTGATAATCAACAGCATATTGGCCAGGGCCGGGTCCATCTTCAGGAACTGCGTGAGGAAGAACAGCACATAGAACTGCGCCGCATAGAAGGTCACTGCCTGCCCGCCGTTGATGCTGAACAGCGCAATCAGCACCACCTTGAGGTTTTCCCATTTACCGAAGGATTCGCGGATCGGCGACTTGCTGGCCTTGCCTTCCTCTTTCATCTTCAGGAATGCCGGCGACTCATGCAGGCTCATGCGGATCCAGGTGGAAATACCCAGCAGCACAATCGAAAACAGGAACGGAATGCGCCAGCCCCACACCTCGAACTGGTCGCCGGTGAAGTAACGGCAAGCCAGTACCACCAGCAGCGAGAGCAGCAAGCCAAGGGTGGCTGTGGATTGAATCCAGCTGGTGTGCAGGCCGCGTTTGCCGGCCGGTGCGTGCTCGGCCACATAGGTGGCTGCGCCGCCATATTCACCGCCTAACGCCAGGCCTTGCAGCATGCGCAGCACGATCAGAATGATCGGCGCCGCAATGCCGATGCTGGCATAGGTCGGCAATAGCCCGACACAGAAGGTCGCGACACCCATCAGGATGATGGTGACCAAAAACGTATACTTGCGCCCGATCATGTCGCCCAGGCGGCCGAACACCAACGCGCCGAACGGCCGCACCACAAAGCCTGCGGCAAAGGCCATCAAGGCGAAGATGAACGCCGTGGTGTCGTTGACCCCGGCAAAAAATTGCTTGCTGATCACCGCCGCCAGGGCGCCGTAGAGGAAAAAGTCGTACCACTCGAACACCGTCCCTAAAGACGAGGCGAAGATGACTTTCCTTGATTCGCTGCCGGTGCTCGCCTTGACGGCCGAGCCCAGGGGTTGAGCATGTTCTGACATCGGGTATCCCTCACAGTGATTATTTATTGTTGTTCCACTGTCGGCGCCGGGTGCGGCGCCGCTATTCAGATTGCATGAACCGTTTCTCTCTGCGGGGCGAGACTCCTTGTGTTCGGCGAAAGCATCAGCTGCGCTGCCTTTTCCGCAATCATCAGTGTAGGTGAGCAGGTGTTGCCGGATGTAATGCGTGGCATCACCGAGGCATCGGCAATACGCAGGCCCGGCACGCCATGTACGCGCAGTTGCGCATCGACCACTGCATCTTGGTCATCGCCCATGCGGCAAGTGCCCACCGGGTGGAAAATCGTCGTGCCGATACGCGCGGCGGCTTCATGCAGTTGTTCTTCGGTTTGCAGCGCGTCGCCCGGCAGGTATTCCACCGGCTTGAACTGGCTCAAGGCCGGTGCGGCGACGATGCGGCGGGTCAGGCGGATCGCGTCGGCGGCCACGCGCAAATCTTCGGGATGGCTGAGGTAGTTGGGCCGTATCAGGGGTGCATCCGCCGGGTTGGCGGAGCGAATATCAATGCGGCCACGGCTTTGCGGGCGCAGGTCGCACACCGACGCGGTGAATGCCGGGAAGGCATGCAACGGCTCGCCAAAACGCTCCAGTGACAGCGGCTGCACGTGGTATTCAAGATTGGCCGTAGTCTGTTCCGGGCCGGAGCGGGCGAAGGCGCCAAGCTGGCTGGGCGCCATGGACAACGGGCCGCTGCGGTCATACAGGTAGCGCAGGCCCATGCCCATTTTGCCCAACAGGGTGCCGGCGATCTGGTTCAAGGTGCGTGCGTTTTCCAGCTTGTAGATCAGCCGCAGTTGCAGGTGATCCTGCAGGTTGCCACCGACACCCGGCAGTTCATGCAGCACGTTGATGCCCAATGGCTTGAGCACAGTGGACGGGCCAATCCCTGAGCGTTGCAGGATGCCCGGCGAGCCGACAGAACCGGCGCACAGGACGATTTCCTTGCGTGCCTTCCAGCTCAGTTGTTGCCCATGTTGACGCCCGACCACGGCCGAAGCACGACCGTTTTCCAGCACTACACGGTCGACTTCCACTTCGGTCAGCACGGTGAGGTTGGGGCGCTGGCGGATCGGCTTGAGAAACGCCTTTGCCGCGTTCCAGCGCACCCCGGCCTTTTGGTTGACCTGGAAGTAGCCGCAGCCTTCATTGTCGCCCTGGTTGAAATCGCTGATCGGCGCGATACCACTCTGCGCCGCCGCATCGCGAAAGGCATCGAGGATCGGCCAGTGCAGGCGCTGTTGCTCCACGCGCCATTCACCGCCGTCGCTGTGAAATTCCGAGCCTCCGGCAAAATGGTTTTCGCTCTGTTTGAACAGCGGCAGCACGTCTTTCCAGGCCCAGCCGGGGTTGCCTGCGGCGGCCCAGCCGTCGTAATCCTGGGCTTGGCCACGCATATAGATCATGCCGTTGATGGACGAGCAGCCGCCCAGCACCTTGCCGCGTGGGTAACTCAGCGCACGGCCTTGCAGGCCTTCCTGGGCTTCGGTCTTGAAGCACCAGTCGGTGCGCGGGTTGCCAATGCAGAACAGGTAACCGACGGGGATGTGGATCCAGGGGTAATTGTCGCGGCCACCGGCTTCGAGCAGCAGCACGCGGTGGGCGGGGTTGGCGGACAATCGATTAGCCAGCAGGCAGCCTGCGGGGCCGGCGCCTACGACGATGTAATCGTATTCAGCAGTTGCAATGGGCATCTGAGGTCTCGCTTGTTTTTCTTATTGGGCCCATCCTAGTTGTTAGTTTTCGTCTTAAAAATGTTAGTTTTTACCCAGCTGCTGTGCGTTTTTAAACAGCGGCACTTAAACCTCGAAGCAACGTTATGCCTGTGGCGAGCGAGCAAGCTCGCTCGCCACAGTAAGCGCCAGCCACAGGTGCCGGGCCAGGCATTAGAAGGTACATTTGTCCAAGGGAGGCGACATGTTCGACTGGAATGACCTGCGGTTTTTTCTTGAGTTGCAACGCAGCGGCCGCCTGCTCACCGCTGCACAGCGCCTGAAAACTACGCACGCTACCGTGGCCCGGCATATCGAGGCCATCGAGAAAAGCCTCGGCACCGCGCTGTTCGTGCAGCATGCCCAGGGTTACGAACTGACGCCTTCCGGTGAAGCCCTGCTCAAGCACGCCGAGGCCATGGAAAACGTCGCGTTGCTGGCCGAAGACGAACTCACCCATTCCGCTGCGCCGCTGGGCAAGATCCGCCTTGGCGTGGCTGAGGGGTTGGGCGTGATGTTCCTCGCCAGCCGCATGGGCGGGCTGTTCGAGCGTTATCCGGGGCTGGAAGTGGAACTGGTGGCGGTGCCGCGCTTTGTGAGCATTCTCAACCGCGAAGCGGAAATCAGCATCCACCTCGAACGCCCCAGCGTCGACCAACTCGTCACGCGCAAACTCACCGACTACCGCCTGGCGCTCTACGCCAGCCGCGCCTACCTTGCGCGCAACCCGCCGATTGAAAAACGTGAAGACCTCGCCGCCCATGCATGGATCGATTACGTGGATGACCTGCTGTTCAGCCAGGAACTCAAGTTCCTCAGCAGCTTTTGCCGCAACCCCAAAGTGGTGTTCCACAGCACCAGCGTGATTGCTCAACACCAGGCGGCGCGTTCGGGATTGGGTATTGCGGTGCTGCCGTGCTTTATGGCTGCTGGCGACCCGGACCTGGTGCCTTTGCTGCCGGCAGAAAGCATCCAGCGCAGCTACTGGATCAGCTCGCGCCGGGAGCTGCACAAGTCAGTGCGGTTGCGGGTGTTGTGGGATTATGTGGTGGAGTTGTGTGCGCGGGAGCAGGGGTTGCTGTTAGGCGAACCCACTGAAGAAACCGGATAAAAAATGTGGGAGCTGGCTTGCCTGCGATGAGTCCCTGTCAGTCAACTTATTTGTTGAATGACACACTGCAATCGCAGGCAAGCCAGCTCCCACATTGGGTTTGTGTTGTGTCAGTGAGGGGTTAGAGCTTCACCACCTGATGCACCTGCTCAGCACACGCCCGCGCCTCGTCAATCATCTTGCCAAACGCTTCACTGGCGACTTCTGCATGGGTCAGCCAGCGCGTCTTCTGGCTCAGGCGATAGTGATACTGCAGCCCGTTATCCATAAGCTTGCCGTCCAGATCCAGGTCATACCAGGGCGAACGCACCTGGCAGCCGGGGATGGCTTTTTCCATCTGCCCACCGGTCAGTGTCATGGTGAAGTCTACAGTTTCGGGGTTTCCCAAGTACAGGTCGCCCTGTTGACCTTGGCGGCGGTAGTTGATGAAACCGTCCCAGCGCTCTTTCAACGATTGATCGGTATAGACATAGCCGTCCGCCAGTTTCTCCAAGGCGCGTTGATCGTTCATCTGAACGGTGATGGTGTAGCCGTCGTGAACCAAAAAGGCGGTGGGTTGGCGGGTGACTTTACAATCGCTGATGCCATTGCCGAAATTTGCGCAGATGTCCTGATCAGTGGCGGTGCTGCCTTGCTGGCGATCAGCGACGCTCAGTTGCATCAGCGGCATGCGGCTAAAAGCGAGGGTGGCCTGAGTCGCGCCGTTACCCTGCTTGTCGTAATGCACCTGTTTGGTCATGCGTTGGGTGATTTCGGGACGTTCCAGCGGAATATGTTCCTCACGAACCTGGCCCTCGGCGTCGTTGACCAGCACCCAGCGGTCCTGGATGTCGGGCAGGGTCTGGCCGGGGGCGAACACCGGGTTGGTCGGGTCGAGCCACCAGATTTGCCCGTCGATTTCGGCGCGCACGATGGCGTGGTTCGGTGCGCTGGTACCGGGGATCAGCAGCGAGTCAGCCACTTCCCCGCGGCTGACCCACGCCGTCTCGGCCTGGATGCCACTGGCCTTGAGCATGGCGGTCAGCAGGATCGCCAGGTCTTTGCAATCGCCGTAGCCGTGCTGCTCGATTTCGTCCAGATTGAACGGCACATAACCGCGCTCGGTAGCGCGCCAGTCGCCCAGGTAGCGGTAGTGCTCATTGATGTGTTGCATCAATGCGCCAACCTGTTCCGCGGGTGGCAGACTGCGCGCGGCGACGACGGCTGCGGCACTTTGTGCGGGCAGGCTGGCGTCGAGAATCTGATTGTAGCGCCGAGCAAAGTCACCGAAATACGCCTGGCGTTCAAGGGAGCTGCCCACTTCGATGCGCGGATTTTTCCGTATTGCAGCGTTGGTAGCTTCATTAATGTAGTTGAGGTAAGTCGGTTTTTTTTGCACCAGTTCCAGCGTCTTGCCATCGGCCGAGAGGGTCACATTGAAACCGTCGAAACTTTCGCTGCGCCACTGAATTGGTTTCTCGGCGGTAAAGCGTGCCTTGAATTGGTCGCGACGATCTTCGTTCGGACCGAACTTAAGGGCATAGTGAAACTGGGTCATTAACGGTTTGGCGGCGCGATGCTCGCGCACGGTATAGCGAATGTGTGTGCCGACACGCAGGTTCGGGAAGGCCAGTGAGATCTGTTTATAACGGTTGAAACCTTGGTCCGGGTTAGGCGCTGTGCGGCTGTCGATCTGATTGGCGCCCAGGTTTACCGGCTTGGCGCCTGGTTGGGTAGATTGCGCGCTGAGTACTTCAAGCGTGTCACCTTCGGCGTAATCCAAGTCGATGCGCGAGAGCAATTCGCGGCCGCTGGGCTTGAGAATGGTGTAGTGATAGGTGGTGGTGCAATCGCTGCTGTTGTCGCGATTGAAGTGGCAGTGCAACTCGGTATTGCTGGCCAGGGGGGCTTCGGCCATGGGCTGTAGCGCGGCAGATGCGCAATGGGTAACCAGCCCCAGAGTGATGGCGGTCAAAGGGCGGTGAAACTTGAAGAGGTACATGCGCGGCCTCGCTGGAAACAACTACCCAACGGGGTAGCAAGAAAACGCTGGGCGTCATGGGCCCTAACGACGAAAGATGCAGTCGCATTAGAAAGTAATGTGCCGGTAGTCGCCGTGCTGTAGGACAGCTCCTGATTTGGTTTTCGAATGTGCAGTTCGAATGTCGTTCTGGGGCGCTTTGCGTGGGCGCCCCAGGTTTGCCGGGAGATAGAGAGAGTTGGTGTTTACGGGGGGTTAGAGCTTCACCACCTGATGCACCTGTTCAGCACACGCCCGCGCCTCGTCAATCATCTTGCCAAACGCTTCACTGGCGACTTCTGCATGGGTCAGCCAGCGTATCTTCTGGCTCAGGCGATAGTGATACTGCAGGCCGTCATCCGTGCGCTTGCCATCCAGATCCAGG
The DNA here is from genome assembly GCF_021606215.1 of Pseudomonas sp. PA-5-4B. Lineage (NCBI taxonomy): Bacteria > Pseudomonadati > Pseudomonadota > Gammaproteobacteria > Pseudomonadales > Pseudomonadaceae > Pseudomonas > Pseudomonas sp. PA-5-4B. Next base: position 19,762 of record NZ_WKDB01000083.1, read on the forward strand.
TCATACCAGGGCGAGCGCACCTGGCAGCCGGGGATGGCTTTTTCCATCTGCCCACCGGTCAGCGTGAAACGGTAGTCGTAGGTTTCGGGGTTGCCCAGGTAAAGGTCGGCTTGTTGATCATGGCGACGGTAGTTGATGAAACCATCCCAACGGCCTTTGAGTGACTCGTCGGTGTAGACGTAGTCGTTCGCGAGCTTTTCCAGCGCGCGCTGGTCGTTCATGCTGGCGTTGACGGTGTAGCCGTCGTGCACCACGAAGGCGGTGGGTTGGCGGGTGATTTTACAGTCGCTGATTTCGTTGCCAAAGTTGCCGCAGATGTTCTGGTCGGTGGCGGTGGTGCCTTGCTGGCGGTCGGCGACGCTCATTTGCATCAGCGGCAGGCGGCTGAAGGTGATGGTGGCCTGGGTGGCGCCATTGCCTTGCTTGTCGAAGTGCACTTTTTTGTCCAGGCGCAGGGTGGTTTCCGGGCGTTCCAGCGGGATCTGTTCTTCGCGTACCTGGCCCTGAGCATCATTGACCAGCACCCAGCGGTCTTGAATGTCGGGCATGGTCTGGCCGGGTGCGAACACCGGATTGGTCGGGTCGAGCCACCAGACCTGGCCATCGACTTCGGCACGCACGATGGCGTGGTTCGCTGCATTGGTGCCGGGGATCAACAATGAGAACGCCACGTCGCCACGGCTGACCCAGGCGGTTTCGGCCTTGATGCCGCTGGCCTTGAGCATTGCGGTCAGCAGGATCGCCAGGTCTTTGCAGTCGCCATAACCATGCTGCTCGATTTCCGCCAGGTTGAACGGCACATAGCCGCGCTCGGTGGCGCGCCAGTCGCCCAGGTAGCGGTAGTGATCGTTGATGTGCTGCATCAGCGCTTCGACCTGTTGTGCCGGCGCCAGGTTGCGTGCGGCAGCTACGGCCGCGGCCGCTTGCGCCGGCAGGTTGGCGCCGAGGATCTGGTTGTAACGCTGGGCGAAATCACCGAAATACGCCTGGCGCTCCAGGGCGCTGCCCACTTCCAGGCGCGGGATGCGTTGCAGCGCGGCGCTGGAGGATTCGTTGATGTAATTGAGATAGGTCGGTTTTTTTTGCACCACGTCCAGGGTTTTGCCGTTGGCAGATGCCGTTACTTTGAAACCGTCGAACAACTCACTGCGCCACTGGATCGGGCGCTCGGCGGTAAAGCGCGCCTTGACGTGGTCGCGCCGGAATGCGCTGGGGCCAAACATGATTGCGTAGTGAAACTGGGTCACCAACGGTTTGGCGGCGCGACGTTCGCGCACGGTGTAGCGAATTTGCGTGCCTACGCGCAGGTTCGGGAAGGCCAGCGAGGTTTGCTTGTAGCGGCTGAAGCCCTGGTCCGGGTTGGGCGCGGTGCGCGTGTCGATTTGCGCGGCGTCCAGCGCGACCGGCTTGGCGCCTGGTTGGGTGGATTGCGCGCTGATCACTTCAAAGGTGTCCCCTTCGGAGTAATCGAAGTCGATGCGCGAGAGCATTTCGCGGCCGTTGGGCTTGAGGATGGTGTAGTGCTGGGTGGTGGTGCAGTCGGTGCTGGCGTCGCGGTTGAAGTGGCAGTGCAGCTCGGTGTCGCTGGCCAGCGGGGCTTCGGCCATGGGTTGCAGGGCGGCACTGACACCGTGGGAAACCAGCCCCAGGCTCAGGGCAAGCAAGGGGCAGTGAAACGAAAAACGATACAAACGGTGCGAACGGTACATTGGCGCCTCGGGTGACACAGTGGAACAACTACCCGATGGGTAGTGAGAAGGCGCCGGATGATAATGGATCGCAACAACAAAAGCCAGGATTGTCTGACAATTAATGTGTCTGAAAGGCCCGTTCTAGAGCCTTTTGGTTGATTTTTGTCAGGGTTTTAGCAGTTCAAATTCGGCACTGGCGAGCTTTTCGCCGTTCACCAGCACATGCACCCAGTGCTTGCCTGCGTAATGCTTGCGCGTGGTCAACTCGCGAATATGTTGTTCGCGGCGGATGCTCTGATGTTCGCCCGCGCCCAGGGTAAATGCCTTGAGCTTGAACACTTTGGCCGCGCTATGGCCGGCACTTTTTACGTAGTCGATGGCGTAGTCGACCACCAGCTTCTGCGCGGCGGTGGCGGTGGATTCCAGACTGAACGACAGGTTGATCCGCTCGCCCAGGTTGATCACCGCCGGTGTGACTTTCAGGTGGTGAATGTTTACCTCGGCCTTGGCGCCGGCGCCCATGATCGTGAGTGCGCGGGTATTGCCTTGCTTGATCAGGCTGCGCAAGGCGTGCCGGGCGATCCAGGCCGTGTGCGGGTTGTCCAGGTTCCAGCCTTCGATCAGGCTGAGCACCCAGTCCGGGTGGTCCTTGGTGATGTCGTTGAGGTGGTTGGCCACCGACTTGCGCACATACAGGCTGCTGTCGGCCTTGAGGTTATCCAGGATCGAGGCGCACAGCTGCGGGTTGGCCTGCACCGCCGCCAAGCGAAAGGACCAGGGCAGGCGAGGGCGCGAGCCTTCACTGGCAAGGCGCCGCACATGTTCGTTGGCGTCCAGCGACCACTGCTGCATCGCGGCCAGGGTACGCTCGAAGTCGTTCAACAAGAACGGGCGAATGGCGAACTCGGCCGAGCCAAACACGGTGAAGTATTTGAGCGCGGCCATGGAGCGCTTGAAGTCACTTTGCCCGTAACTGGCCACGTAGTGCGGCAGAAACAGGCACACAAATGAACTGTTCAGTCGCGGAGCCAGCGCATGCAGCAGCTTGAGGGTTTGCGCGTAATCCAGTGGGATTACCGCATGCAGGCTCTCACTGACCCGCGCCATGCGCTGCATCACCGACAACTCGGCCAGCCCGGCTTTGGCGTGCTTTAGAAACCCTTTTGCATCAAAGGCCGGGTACACCGCTGTCATTTCACTGGCGATGTGTTGCAGGCGTTCAACGTTGAAGATTTCCTTGAGGGCCGGGGCGCTTTGGTCGGTCATCGGTGATTCCATGGCTAGAGAAACCAGCGGTATTCCCGCGCGTTGATCTCTTGTTGAAAGGCCAAGTGGTCCTGGCGTTTGTTTTCGCAGTACACGTCGATAAATTCGGCGCCCAGCTTATCGCGCAATACCGCTTGATGCTGCATGGCGCGTACGGCATCGAGCATTTCCAGGGGGAAGTCGGCGCCGCTGTTACGGTCCTCATTCAGCGGGGCGATGGGTTCTTGCCTGGCTTCAAGGCCATGCTCCAACCCTGCCAGGATCGCTGCCAGCACCAGGTAGGGGTTGGCATCGGCACTGGCCAGGCGGTGTTCGATGCGCAGGTTGCGCGGGTCGGAATCGGGAATACGCACGCACGCGTCGCGGTCTTCAAAGCCCCAGCTGGCACGCGTTGCCGCGTTCACGGTGCCACCCAAGCGGCGGAAGGCGTTGTGGTTGGGCGAGAAAATCGGCATGCAGTGCGGCAACAATTCCAGGCAACCGGCCACCGCGTGGCGCAGCGGTTGCTGCTGGTGCGCCGCGAGTAAATTATTGCCCGCGCCGTCATACAGGCTGACATGCACATGCATGCCGCTGCCGGGAAATTGCAGGTAAGGCTTGGCCATAAAGCTGGCGCGGTAGCCATGCTTGAGTGCCACGCCACGCGTGCTGCGGCAGAACAGCGCGGCCCAGTCGGCGGCGCGCAGGCCGTCGTCGCAGTGGCCGAAGTTGATCTCGAACTGGCCAGGGCCGAGTTCGGCGGTGATCACCGTGATGTCGATGCCTTGGGCCTGGGCGGTTTGCGCCATGTCGTCGAGCACTTCGCTGAAGCGCGACAACCGCTCGATGTGCAGGTTGGGCTGGTCGTCAGCGTCATCACTCAGCGGGTCGCGGGCGAATTGCGGCAGGCCGTCGTCGAGCTTTTTATCGAACAGGTAAAACTCCAGCTCAAACGCCACCACCGGGTGAATGCCCTTGTGCTGCAGGCGCTCCAGCACCTTGGCCAGGACTTCACGTGGTTCAAACTCGATGGGCGCTTCAGTGCCATCCGAGGTGATCAGCATCTGCCCCAGCGGTTGCGCTTCCCAGCTCACCGGCTTGAGCGTGCCCGGCACCAGGCGGCGATTGGCATCCGGGTCGCCGTCGTGGAAGCAATAGTCACCAATTTTGAACAGCCCGCCCTGGGCGCCCAGCAGCACGGCATTTTGCGGCAGCTTCAACGGGCTGCCGGCGGCGACTTTTTCGAGCATCTCCACCGGGTAGCGCTTGCCGTAGAAATGCCCGGGAATGTCCAGGGCGATCAGGTCGACGTAACGCACCTCGGGGTGGTTCTGGCGAAAGGTCCGTACTTCGGCCAGCAACGTGGAGGGTTGGCTTTTCACGGGTGTTGCTCCTAGTTGTAAACCCACAATACGCGGGCGGGCAGATCAGTCAGGTTGGCGTAGCGGCAATGGGCAAAACTGGCCAGGTGGAAGCTGTCGCCTTGGCCGAGGGTGACCGAATCGGCTTCACCTTCCACCCACAGCGTCAGCTCGCCCTCCAGTACAAAACCGGCCTGTTCGGCGCGATCGCTCATGGTGTGCTCGCCACTGTTGGCGCCGGGCGCCAACAGGCTGTCGAGCATCGAAAAGGCGCCGTGCATGCTTGGCGAAACCAGAATGTCGGTGATGCCATTGGCGTAATACACCGTGCGCCGCTCGTTGGGGCGTGTGACCCAGTCGACGGCCTTGGGTTTGGGCAGGCTGTAGAAGTAGGTGGTGGGCACATCCAGGGCGTGGCTGATGGCAGTCAGGTCGGCCACAGTAGGGCGTGACAGGCCGCGTTCGACTTGAGACAAAAAGCCCACCGAGCGCTCGATTTTTTGCGCGAGTTGGGCGAGGGTGAGTTTCTTGTGCTTGCGCAGATCGTGGATGAGCACAGCCAGGGCGTCGAGTTCTTGTTGTTGGCTCATGAAATTTATGTCGAGAAATTTCATGAAAAATTACACGGATTATTTCACGGTGGCAATGGGTGTGGCATAGCTTTTGTGGCGAGGGAGCTTGCTCCCGCTGGGCAGCGAAGCGGCCCCAATCGATCCACTGCGTTGGTTCAGGTGTTACTCGGCCAGCCTTTTTGGGGCTGCTGCGCAGCCCAGCGGGAGCAAGCTCCCTCGCCACAGTGGGGGGCGTGACATAGTGGGAAACTGAATGGTCCAGGCCAGTGGTGGAGGGTGTTTTATCAGCGCACACCTGCTGCCTAGGCTTTTGTGGCGAGGGAGCTTGCTCCCTCGCCACATGTGTGTAGACCCCTGCGGCTCCCTCCGCTTTTTTAGATGTTGTTATTGCAGCCCGTTGTGGTCCGCTGGGGCGCCCCCCCGCTGGGAGTCGTCTCGCCCCCATGTGGGG